>NZ_JAAOZS010000017.1:0-69528 GCF_011602805.1 Kocuria sp. JC486
ATGCCGAGGACCGGCCGGTCAGCACCCTCCCATCCTGATGGACGGACGAGCTGGGAAGAAGGTAACGGGGGACGGATTCCGGGAAGGAAACGGACACCGCGGTCCCCGCCCCCGGGAAGGACTCCACCACGCACGTGCCACCCAATTGGGCCGCTCGTTCTCGCATCATCGACAGCCCGAACGACCCATTCGAACGATCCGGTGTCACACCCGCACCCGCCGCCCCGGGGAGCGGCCCTTGGGAACCGGTGTCCAGCCCAACGCCGTCGTCGACCACGTCCACCCGTACCTGGCCCTCCAGGAAACTCAAGGTGACCACCGCCTCTTTCGCACGCGCGTGCGAAACCACGTTCGCCAACGAGCCCTGCACGACCCGCAGTACCGTGGCTTCGACCGGACGAGGCAGAGAGCGTGGTGACCCGTCCACCACCAGCCGGACGCGTGTCGGCGTCGCTGCATCCGTTCGTGCCACCACGCGCTCCAATGCGCCCAGAAGTGTTCGGGCCTCAAGGTGCGGAGAGGACAGCGCCCGGATGAAGCGCCTGGTCTCGGCCAAATTGTCAACGGCGGTCTGCCGCGCCAACTCGATGTTCTCAGAACCGGCTCGGCCGGGATCGGCACGTTGGGCGGCACTCAGCAGCATCTGGATGCTGGACAAGCCTTGGGCCACGGTGTCGTGGATCTCTGCTGCCAACCGGGTCCGTTCGGCCTCGACCCCGGCGTTGCGTTCGGTCGCCGCCAGACGCTGCTGGGCAGCCATCAGGTCTGCGAGCAATCTGTTGCGCTCGGCCACTTCCCGGTACAGCGCGCGATATCCCAGTCCGATCGCGATCGCAACCCCCGCGCCGATCAGGGGCCCGATGACACCACCGAGGGTAAGGCCACGATGTGCGCCCAACACCACCACGGCCGCAACCGCAGACACCACCACGGCGGCCGGCCCGTGCCACCGCGGCAACAGATGCAGATAGCAGAAGAACAGCGGGAAGACCAGAAAGGCTGCGTCCGGTGCGAGGAAGACCAGAAGCATCCATTCGACGGTCAGCAGGATCAGCCAGCCAACGGTTCGCGGATGGAGGCTTTCCGCCCTCCCCAGGCCGACGGCGTGGCGCGCCAACCAGACACCGGAGAAGAAGGTGACTTCGAAGATCACCACCAGAGAGACCGCCGCCACCGGGGCGAGGCTGTCCCCCAGGGCAGCGCGAAGCACCACAAGCAAACCCAGCCCCGCGATCAACGTGTAGAGACCCACACGCAGCCCCACGAACACGGGACACAACGCAGAAGAGTCCATGCTCCTCACGCTAATGCCTGTGACGCACTGCGCGACATCCATCGAAAGTTGGTCCCGGACACCCTTCCATCGCGGATGCAGCAGTGCACCTTTCCACGATGGCACGGGACATGGATTCCGGGAGATTGGAGCCAACCAAGAACTCCGGCCAAGGCCACGCCTTCCAGACAAGGACCGGTCCGTGATGCGGGAGTCAGACATGAAAGAGGACGCATCGTGTTTGTTGCATGGCGTGACATGCTTTTCGCAAAGGGCCGGTTCACCCTGATCACCTCCGTGGTGGTCCTGATCACCCTGCTTGTTGGATTCCTGACGGGTCTGACCGGAGGATTGGCCAACGAAAACATTTCCGCAGTTCAGGGACTCAACGCAGACAAGATCGCCCTTGCCAACGTCGCGGAGAGCACATCCGAGAAGGACCCCACGTTCTCCGACTCCCAGATCACCCGGGAGCAAGCCAAGGCCTGGTCCCAAGCGGAGGGCGTGGAAGAGTCCACTGCAATCGGCATCTCCCAATCCCGGGGAGAGACTGACGGGCACTCGGCTGCACTGGCAGTCTTCGGCGGAACCGCAGACTCCCCCTCCCAGGACGAGGAAGTCGTCATCAGCCAGACCGTGGCCGATGATCTCAAACTGGGTTCCGGAGACACCATGACCATTGCGGGCGAGGACTTCACGGTCACGGACGTGATCAGCGAGCGGTCCTATGCGCACACCGGCGTCGTCTACACCACCTTGACCGATTGGCAAGAGTTGCAGCAGCGCATGGGTGATCCGGACTCCTATGCCACGGCGATTGCCATCAAGGGAGACCCTGCTGACGCCACAAGTATTGACGCCGAGCAGGGCACGGTGACCGCGAACTCCTTGACGGCACTGTTGTCCATCGACTCTTTCCGCTCGGAAGTCAGCTCCCTGTTGGCCATGGTGGCCATGCTGTTCGCCATCTCCGGCCTGGTCATCGGTGCGTTCTTCACTGTCTGGACCATCCAGCGCAAGGCAGACATTGCCGTGCTCAAGGCACTGGGCGCCTCCAACGGCCGGCTCCGGGCGGACGCCTTGGGCCAAGCGCTGGTCATCCTGCTGCTGGGCGTGGGGCTGGGCATTGCCCTGACTGCAGGCCTGGGGGCACTGGCAGGGGCCGCTCTCCCCTTTGTGATCGCGTGGTACACCACCGCGTTACCCGCCGTGATCCTGGTGATTCTGGGGCTGGTGGGCGCGGGTTTTGCGCTGCGCAGCATCACGACGGCGGACCCGCTCACTGCGCTGGGCAGCGCCCGCTGAGTCCGCATTCATCCCATACCCACCACCCCGACTCAGGAGTCGATGACCGTGTTGACCTTGCAAGATGTGACTCTGACATTTCCCGACGGCCAGTCCCGCCACACGGCCGTGAACGATGTCTCCCTGACAGCCGAACCCGGCACCGTGACGGGTATCACCGGAGCCTCCGGCTCGGGCAAGTCAAGCCTCTTGGCTGTGGCCGCGACCCTGATCACACCGGATTCCGGATCGGTCAGAATCGGCGACGTGGAGACAACCGATCTCTCCCCGTCCCAGACCGCGACCCTACGTCGGGAGAGAATCGGAATCGTGTTCCAGCAGGCCAACCTCCTGCCATCGCTGACAGCTCTGGACCAGCTCTTGGCCGTGGGAGAACTTGGGCCAGGTTCTGCCCCTCGTGGCGAACGCCGGACACGCGCCGCGCAGCTGCTGGACCAGGTGGGCCTGGAACGGGCCCACCGTGCTCGACCGCATGAACTCTCGGGCGGTCAGCGCCAGCGCGTGAACATTGCCCGGGCCATGATGAACGACCCCGAAGTCATGATCGTTGACGAACCAACTTCCGCGCTGGACCGAGCCCGCAGCCGGGAGATCATCGGCCTGATCTGTTCCCTGACCGAGACCCTCGGCACGGCGACGGTTCTGGTCACCCACGACCTGGACTTCCTGCAGCGGTTCCATCAGGTTTTCACCATGACCGACGGCGTTCTCTCCCCCGGCGTCGCCGCCCCAGCCTTCCACTGACTTCGGGGTTGTTCCGCCTATTCGCCGAAATAGGCGGAACAACCCCGAACTCGGTGGGCTGGAAAAGACCGAGGTCAGGCCTCGACCACGCGAGCGCCGGGTGCTGATCGCTGGAGGACGGCTTCGAAACGCTGTTTGAGCGTGAACACCGCCGCCGGGCAGCCGTGGCACGCACCGGCAAGATCGACCGTGACGACGCCGTCGGTCACCTTCCGGATGCTGATGCGCCCACCGTGGGCACCGGCGATCGGTGCGATGTGCTCCTGAAGTAGGGATGCGGCCAGGAGGGCCAATTCGTCGTCGGGAATCGGGCACCGCACCTCCCCGCCACCACTGCCGGAACCAACCGGAAGAACCCCCTCCGCCTGGACGGCCGCCGCGGTGGTGCGGACGGCCCGCCGCACCTCACCGGCCACGTCCTTCCACGTACCCGGGTCCGCAACGCTCGTAATGATCCACCCGGGCCCGCCGTCGATGTCGCTGAGGAGCCCGCCGCGGATCAGGCCTGACAGCGGCCCGTCCGGGTGGGTGGCCGCGTGGTGGAGGTCGCGCGGACAGGTACTGATCACCCATCGCAGTTCCCGGGGGTCCTGGGTCAGCTCCGGGTGGAGTGCGACGGCGTTCAGGTCCTGGTCATCCACCCGTGACCAGCCTGACGATCACCGCCGCCAGCCAAGAACCCACCCACGCCAGCACGAACATGTATGCGGTGGCCACGGCAGGCCATTTCCACGAGTTCGTCTCTCGCCGCATGGTCGCCAGTGTGGAGACGCACTGCATGGCAAAGGCGAAGAACACAAGCAACGCCGCGATTGTCGGCGCGGAGAACACCTTCTCCCCTTCATTCGGCCCGTGCGTGTACGTCATGGCGGACAGGGCATCCGCGGGTTCGTCGGCATTATCCGCGGCAACCACCTGCCCCATGGTGGACACGAAAACCTCACGTGCCGCAAAGGAGCCCAACAGCCCGACGTCGATCCGCCAGTCGAAGCCCTGAGGAGCGAAAACCGGTTCGATCACATGCCCGATCCGTCCCGCAATGCTGTGCTCGAGCACGTACGCGCTGGCCTCCGGTTCGTCCATCCCTTCCGTCGCCGCGGTGTTGGCCGGGAAACTCATGAGCGCCCACAGGGCGATGGTTGCAGCCAGGATGATGGTGCCGACCTTGCGCGTGAACATCCACACCGGCACCCAGACCGCCCGGGCGATCTGGCGGGGTGTGGGAATCCGGTACGGCGGCATCTCCAGGTAGAACGGGAGGGATCCTCGGCGCAGAATCGTTGCCTTGAGAACGCGCGCGACGGTCAACGCCGCCAGGCCACCCAGGACGTACATCAGGAACAGGATCGTGCCCTGCCAACCGAACGGACCGAACCGGGCGTCGTCGGGGACCAACATGGCGATGAGCAGGACGTACACGGGCAGCCGCGCGGAGCAGGTCATGAGCGGGGCCGACAAGATGGTGGCGATCCGGTCCCGTGAAGACGCCATGGTCCTGGTGGCCATGATCCCCGGCACTGCGCAGGCCATGGAGGACAGCATGGCAACGAATGCGCGTCCGTCCAGCCCGCTGTGGGCCATGACCCGGTCCATGAGGAAGGCCGCCCGGGACATGTATCCCACGGACTCCAGAATGGAGATCAGGACGTACAACAGAGCGATCTGCGGCAGGAACACCAGCACCCCGCCCACTCCACCGACCAACGCCGTGGACACGAAATCGGCGACCAGCGGCTGCTCGATGCGCTCCCCCGCCCACTCGCCCAACGCCGCAAACAGCGTCTCGATCCAACCCTGGGCCGGAGCGGCCACGGTGAAGATCGTCTGGAAGAACAGAAACATGACCAGGAAGAACACGGCCACACCCCACACGGGGTGCAGCAAGATCCGGTCGATCCCACGAGTTGTGGCGTTGGGACGGTTCGCCCGGTACCCGGACGTGGCCAGCACGGAGTCGATCCATTCACGGGTCTCGCCCCGGTCAGCGGTCGGCGGGGGCACGACGGCGGTCGGCCAGTCCCCGGCACGCCCCAGCAGCTCCCGGACCTCGTCCACACCGCGACCCTTGTGCGCCACCACTTCCGCCACGGGAACCCCGAGAGCCTGGGACAACCGCGCGGAATCGATGTCACCGCCACCGGCTCGCAGTTCGTCAACCATGGTCAGCACGACAGCCGTGGGTCGCCCGAGCTCGAACACGTGGGCGAACAGGATCATCGAGCGCTCAAGGGTGGTGGCGTCCATGACCACCAGAGAACTGCCGAATTCCCCTTCCCCGGGCAGACGCCCCTGGATGTGGTCCAGGACCACCTGCTCGTCGGGGCTGGCGGCACTCAGCGAGTAGGTTCCGGGCAAATCCGTGATCGTGACGTCTGCGCCGTCGATCCTTGCTTTGCCGCGGGACCGGGTGACGGTCACGCCCGGGTAGTTCCCCGTGGTTGCGGAGAGACCGGTGAGCCGGTTGAACAGGGAGGACTTGCCTGCATTGGGGCAACCGATGAGCGCGACGTCGCGAGTTCCCGTGAGAAGGTCGCGGTCCCCGTTCTCGGCGTGGCAGCTCACGAGGCGACGAGGTCGATCTGGATGCTGCGCGCCTGCTGTTTACGCAAGCACAGGTCGGCATTGCCCACACGCAGCATCAGGGGGCAGCCCAGCGGAGCCACTCGGAGACAGGAGACCTCCGCCCCGGGGTGGAACCCCAGGTCCTGGAGTCGCTGACAGAGTACGGGGTCGGCGTCGGCGGAGAAGCCCGCGATTCGAGCGGTCCCACCGGGCCGGATGCTGTCAAGACACGTGGCCCGGTCCTTCGAGGAGGCTGTAGAACGCCCCGGGGTTCTACCCGTCGCGGTGGAAAACGGAAGGACGCCCACGGCCCACTCCTCACGTGGTGACTGCGAGATCGCGAACGGTTCAAACGGGCTCCGTTGCCCGTAATTCGCCCGTCATTGCGCGGATCTCAACGGCTGAGACATCACTAAGGTACACCTTAGTTGGCAGATGTCCACGCGGGGTTTCCCTAGTTGCATCCAGGGGTGCGCATCCAACCTGTTCACGCTCCATTCCTCCGCCGAACCCTCACGAAACTCGCGGATCGGGGGCTGATGCGGGAGTTTCGTGAGGGTTCGGCGGGGGTGGGACTACGCTGGGGCCGGTCCGCGATCACGGTGCCGGGCCGTACGTCTCTGTCTCCAGGAGTTGCTGCATGCCCGCGCCCACCGGTTCCCCCACACCAGAACCTTCGTCCTCCGCACCGGAACCCGACACCACGACGACGGCGGACCGCCCGGACACCTTCGCCGGCAGGCTCGGACTCGGCTGGAAGCTCCACGGCGACGGCCGGGCCGTGGCCGCCGGTGACGTGGTCCGTCCCGACGAGCGGTTGAGCTGGCCCCGGACCATCGGGATCGGCGCGCAGCACGTGGTGGCGATGTTCGGCGCGACCTTCCTGGTCCCCCTGATCACCGGTTTCCCGCCGTCGACCACGCTGTTCTTCTCCGGTGTGGGCACCATCCTGTTCCTGGTGCTCACGGCAGGTCGTGTGCCGTCCTACCTGGGGTCGTCCTTCGCCTTCATCGCCCCGATCGGCGCCGCCATGGGCGAATACGGTCCGGGCGGGGCGCTGGGTGGCGTGGTCATGGCCGGAGCCGCCCTGTTCCTGATCGGCGTCCTGGTGCAGTTCCTGGGCACCGGATGGCTGCAGGCACTCATGCCGCCATTGGTCACCGGCACCATCGTGGCGCTGATCGGGTTCAACCTGGCCCCCGCGGCCAAGGACAACTTCATGAAGGCGCCCGTCACGGCCTTGGTCACCCTGGCCTCGATCGTCCTTGTCTCCGTACTGTTCCGCAGCATTCTGGGGCGCCTCTCCATCCTGATCGGGGTGGTCATCGGCTACCTGACCGCGGTCGCCCGCGGTGAGGTGGACTTCGCCCCGATCCGGGCCGCTTGGGAGAACGACGGGCTGATCGGCCTCCCGAGCTTCCATTCCCCGGAGTTCCACCTGTCCCTGATCGGCCTGTTCGTCCCGGTGATCCTGGTGCTGGTCGCGGAGAACATCGGTCACGTGAAGTCGGTGTCGCTCATGACCGGCAAGAACCTGGACCCCGTCATGGGCCGCGCGATCATGGCCGACGGCATGGCGACGGTCCTGGCCGGTTCCGGCGGCGGTTCGGGCACCACCACCTACGCGGAGAACATCGGCGTCATGGCGGCCACCAAGGTCTATTCGACGGCCGCCTACTGGGTGGCGGCGGTCTTCGCCCTGTTGCTGTCGTTCCTGCCGGTGTTCGGCGCAGCCGTGGCATCGGTGCCGGCCGGCGTGCTCGGCGGTGCCGCCACGGTGCTCTACGGAATGATCGGCATGCTCGGCGTGCGCATCTGGGTCCAGAACCGCGTGGACTTCTCCAACCCCGTCAACCTGACCACCGCAGCCATCGCCATGATCATCGGCATCGCGGACTACACCTGGACGGCGTTCGGCATCGAGTTCGCGGGCATCGCCCTGGGCACCGCCGCCACCCTGTTGGTCTTCCACGGCATGCGGGGCCTTGCCCTGTGGCGCGGAACCACCGGCGGCGTGGACCCGATCCAGCCCGACTACACGCCTGTCCCCAAGGAACATTCCGGTCCCATGGGGTGATCCGCCTCTCCGCAGCATGAGCAGCGACCAGTGAATTGTCCCGCCCGTCAGCGCTGACGGGCGGGACAATTCACGTCTGAACGGATTGACCGGTCAGGGTCGGGTCCGCAGTTGCGCCGAGGTGGCGACGACGTCGCGGATCGCGGCAACGTCCACATCCTCCACCGTGGGCGGCTGCCACACGGGGTCGTCCTGCTTGTCGATCAGGGTGCAGCGCACACCCTCGCTGAAATCGGCGCCCGAAATCGTGTCCCGCGCCATGGCCAGCTCGCGCTCCAGGCACTGGGTCACGGATTCCGCAGCGGCACCGGCGTCCAGGATCTCCCAGGTCCGCGCCAACGACGACGGCGACGCCCCCGCCAGGTCCTCACCCGCTGCAGCGACGACCTCGGCCAGGGAGTCCGCCCCGTAGACGGCTTCGATCTCGTCCCAGCGTTCCGGCAGCGTGGCGGCCGGCAGAACGTCGTCGTCCGTGGCGGCAATGCGGGCGACGGCTTCCTCCACGCCGTCGGAGATCGCCAGTTCGCGGAACTCCTCCAGCCGGGCCGAGGGCACCAGGACGTCGGCCAGCCCCACGGCGACGGCGTCGGGACCGGTGATGCGCTGACCACCCAGACCCAGCCAACGCCCGACGGCCAGCGACGGACCGCGGCCCAGCAGGTTCACGCGGGGAAGGAACCAGGACGCCCCCACGTCCGGGAAGAAACCGATGACGCACTCGGGCATGGACATCACGGTGTTCTCCGTGACGATCCGGTGGCTGCCGTGCACGGACAGGCCCATGCCGCCGCCCATGGTGTACCCCTCCATGAGGGCGATGTAGGGCTTGGGGTAGTTGGCGATCAGGTTGTTGAGCGTGTACTCGTCGGTGAAGGCTGCCACTCCGCGGTCGATGTCCCCGTCCACCACGGCCTCACGGATCTGGCGGATGTCTCCACCGGCGCAGAAGGCGCGCGGGGCGCTGGCGTGGATCAGGACCTGCTCCACGGCGTCGTCGTTCTCCCAGGCCCACAGGGTTTCCAGGAGGTCCCGGTACATCTGGGCGGTCAAGGCGTTGAGGGCTTTGGGGCGGTCGAGGGTGATGACCCCCGTGCCGTTGCGGACCTCGGTCCGGACGTACTGTTCAGGATCAACGGGAACTGTGCTCTGCGTCATAGTCCAACCCTAGACGGGTGTCACAGGGCGGAACCAGTGCCGGTTCCCTCCCGGGCCGCCCGTGCCACGACCTCCAACGCGAGGTCCGCGCGATCGGTCACCAAGGCGTCAACGCCGTGGTGCAGGATCAGCTCCATGTCCTCCGGCCGATTGACCGTCCACACGTGCACCTGGATTCCGTGCCGGTGAGCCGCCGCGACGAACCGCCGCGTGGCCACGACCCTGCGCCCCAACCATTCCCCGACCAGGGGGAGGCAGCGCACCTTGGGGAGCATCCACCCGAGCTTCATGGGCATCTGGATCACGTCGAACTTCGGGACACGACGGCGCGACAGCCACCGAGCGGCCGGCCACGCGGCAGGCACCGTGTGGAAGAGGACCAGTGCCGTCAAGAACCCCGTGGCGCCGACGGACGTGCTCAACGGCCGTAGCCCCCGCGCACTCAGTTCGGCAAGGGTCCGCCCCCGCCGGGAGTCGGAGAAGGAGGCGATCCGCACGCGACCGGCGGCACCGGTGGCCTCGAGTACCGCGGGCAGCGCAGTCACCGACGCCTCGTCCTTGACGTCGATGTTGACGTACAGCTCGGGCAGCTCGTCCAAGACTTCGCGCAGCGTGGGGACCGGGCTGGTTCCGGCCACCATCAAGTCGGCCAGTTCTGCGTGGTTCAGGTCGTTGATCTGCCCCGCGCCCTGGGTCACCCGGTCCAGGGTCGCGTCATGGAACGCGAGCACCACCCCGTCCTTGGTGGTGTGGACGTCGGTTTCGATCCACCGACACCCCAGGTCGCGTGCCGCCCGGAATGCAGTCAGGGTGTTCTCCGCACCGTCCGGGGCGAACCCGCGGTGGGCCAGGACCATGTCGGCCGGTGCATTTACGGGGCAAAGTTTCATGGGCCGAGCATACGGGTCATGGTTACCCGTGCGTAACGACGGCGACGACGACCGCGATCTTTCGCGCCGGGCCACGCCTCAACCCGCCAGGTCACCGGTCTGACGCGCTGCCAGGAATTGTTCGACGACCTGTGCCACACCGTCCTGTTCGAAGGGCGGGGCCGTACGTTCCACGGCCTCCACGACCACGGGTGAGCCGGAGGCCATGGCGAATCCGTACCCCGCCCAGGTCAACATCTCCAGGTCGTTGGTCATGTCCCCGAAGGCCATGACCTGGCCCCGTTCCACACCGAGGTCCGCGCAGAGTTTTCGCAAGGTCTGGGCCTTGCTCAGCCCGAGTTGGGACATTTCGGCAAGGGCCTCGGTGGGGACGGAGTGCGTCACCGCCATGTGTTCGGCGGCATGCCGTGCGACCTCCCGCACGAAGTCCTCAGGGTCGTGGTGGTCTCGTTTGGCCAGGAACTTGACCACCTGGTCCGCGGGATGGAGGAGCGTCTCGATGTCGCCGACCACGACGTCGTCGGTGTTGGTGTCCATGGCGGTCCGGTCCGTGGGGATCCACCCGGGTTCCGCGACGACTCCCCGCAGGGTCTCGGCGCTGAAGTACACCCCGGGGATCTCGCTGCGCAGGCGACGCGCCACGCGCAGGGCCACCCTCCCCTCGAACGTGTTCGACGAGATCACGCGGTCGCAGGCCAGGTCGTAGACCATGGCACCGTTGGCGCAGATCACCGTCCCCACCTGGGACAGCGCAGGGGTCACCTGCTCGCGCAACGGGTGCAGCCAACGCGACGGCCGCCCGGTCACGAAGACGACGGGAACCCCCGCCTCCTCGAGGGCCACAAGGGCGTCGAGGGAACGGGGGCGGAATCGGAAGTCCTCACCGATCAGAGTGCCGTCCAGGTCGCTGGCCACCAGGCGAACGTCCCGGACCAGACCCAGCGGATCGGGTCCCAGCAGGTCGGTCAGTCTTCCCGCTCCTCGTGAGTTCCGGTCAGGAAGGCCCGGCCGATCCCGTGGAAGAACAAATTGAAGTTCACCACGGCCGGTGAGGCACCCTCCACGTCCAGGTGTTCGGTGTCCACGGCGGTGACGCAGAAAATGTAGCGGTGGGCACCATGGCCGGGGGGCGGCGCAGCCCCTTCGAAGGCATCGGATCCACCGTCGGTGCGGTGCCGGGTGGCGCCTTCCGGAGGTGCGGTTGCGGCATCCGTTGCCAGGCTGGTCACGTCCGCCGGGATGTTGGCCAGGCACCAGTGCCAGTAACCAGAAGGGGTGGGGGCATCGGGGTCGTAGCAGGTCACGACGTACGACTTGGTCCCCTCCGGTGCACCCGTCCAGGAGAGCTGGGGTGAGGTGTCGGAGCCACCGAGTCCGGCCGTGACCTGGGCTGTGGGCAGCGGTTGCCCATCGGTGATGTCCTCCGAGGTCAACGTGAAGGTTGGCAGCTGCGGAAGGTCGGCGTAGGGATCACGGTTGAGCATGGGTCCTCCTCGATCTGATCTCGATCAGATCCGCGACGGTTCGATCCGGCCGGATTCAACGACCGTGTCCTGTCACGCTACCCAAAGTGCGCGTCTCACGGGCGGGTGGCACCCTCGGATTCGCCCAGTGCGTCCAGTTCTTCGCGTCGGGGAAGATCAGCCCCGGCCCGGGAAACGGTGATGGCCGCCGCGTCCGCCGCACGCCGCAGCAGCGCAGCGATCTGCGACTCGTCCAGGTCCCCGATCTTGTCCGCACCTTCGGCACCGTCGAGCCCCAGGTCGACCAGTTGGCTGATCAAGGCAGCCATGAACGTGTCCCCCGCCCCGACCGTGTCCACGACGTCGGTCCTGCGCGCGGGCACTTCGACCCCTTCCGGTGCCGTGGCTGCGTTGATCGCCCAGGGGCCGAGTTCCCCGCGGGTCACGACCACCAGTTTGGCTCCCGACCGGTGCCAGGCACGCGCCGACTCCTGGAGGGTCGAGGTCGGGTAGAGCCACTGCAGGTCTTCGTCCGACGCCTTGATGACGTCCGCCTGTCCGGCCAACAACTCCGCCCGCTCCCGGACCTCGTCCACGTCCTGGGTGATCTGGGGACGACAGTTGGGGTCATAGGTGACCAACACGTTGCCGGCGGCAGCCTTCACGGCCTTCACGACGTTGGCGGACCCGGGTTCCAGCACGGTCGCGATCGACCCGACGTGCAACGCGGTGGAGTTGCCGACCATGGCCTCCAACTCGGCCTGTTCGACCGGGAACTCCCAGGTCATGCTGAAGTCGTAGTCGGCCGAACCGTTCTCTGCGATCCTGGCCTCGGCCACGGATGTCGCGGAGTCGTGGGTCGGCAGGGGCAACTCGACGCCCTCCGCACTGAGGTGTTGGTGGAGCAGACGACCGTCGTCGTCGTCGCCCCAGGCACCCAGGAACCTCACGGGGTGGCCCAGGCGCGCGAGGCCGAGCGCCACGTTCATGGGGCTGCCTCCGGGGTGGCGCACGGGGTCCTGATCAGGGCGCGAAACAACGTCGATGAGGGCTTCCCCGATGACTGTCAGCATGGCTCAAACAGTAGCATCGCAAGGGATTTCGTCCCCCGCGCTGACGCCCGTTGACGGGGGTTGTGGGGCGACTCCTCGGCCAGCCGTCAGGCAACCCACCAGGCAGCCACCGCACGTCTCAGGGAGTACAGGTCTTGGACGTGAACCATCTCCCGGGCGGAGTGCATGGACAGCAGCCCGACGCCGACGTCCAGCGTTCGGATGCCCAGCCGCGCTGCGGTGATCGGGCCGATCGTGGACCCACAGGGCACCGCGTTGTGGGAGACGAACTCCTGTGTGGGCACGCCTGCAGACTGGCAGGCCAGCGCCCACTGCGCCGCACCCTCCGCGTCCGTGGTGTAGTGCTGATCGGCGTTGATCTTCAGCAGAGGGCCGCCACCGGGGACGGGCCGGTTGGCAGGGTCGTGGTGACCCGGGTAGTTGGGGTGGACCAGGTGCCCGGCGTCCGCGGACAGGCATGACGACGACGCCCACTGGGCCCGGCGTCGGTCCTCCGACCAGTCGTGGGCCGCACCGATCCGGACCAGGACGTCCTCGAGGAACGGCCCGGCCGCGCCGGATCTGGTTCTGGACCCCACTTCCTCGTGGTCGAAAGCCGCCAGGACCGTGGTGGTCCGCAGGTTCTCGAATTCCTCCGCCCGGTCGATCATCGCCGTGAGGCCGGCGTGCACGGAACTCAGGTTGTCCAGACGGCCCGAGGCCAGGAACTCACCGTGGGCACCGAAACGCCGGGGCTCCTGCCCGTCGGCCAGGACCACGTCCCAGCCCAGGATGTCTTCGGGTGCCACCGCCCCGTCGGCCACGTGGGAGCCGAGGTAGGCCAGAACGTCCCCCGCGGTCCGGCCGCAGCCCCACACCGGTTGGGTGTGCTGCTGCGGGTCCAACGTGAGCCCCTTGTTCGCCCCACGGTCCAGGTGGATGGCCAACTGCGGAATGCGCGCCACGGGGTCGGTGGCCACCGTGCAGGTCCTGGTTCCGTCCCCGTCCCGGACGGTGAGTCTCCCGGCCAGGCGCAGTTCACGGTCCAGCCAGGAGTTCAGCAGCGGACCGCCGTAGACCTCCACGCCCAACTGCCACCAGGGGCTCATTCCCGTACCCGGGTGCGGCTTGAGTTTGAACGACGGCGAATCGGTGTGGGTGCCCAGGATGCGGAACCCGGCGGGCTCCTGGGGGTCGCCCGCGGGAGCGATCCAGGCGATGAAGGCCCCGTCCCTGACCGTGTAGTGCCGACCGGTGGCGACCTCAGACCCCCAGGGCCGGGTCTCTTCGAGCCGGGTGAAGCCCGCGGACTCGAGCCGCCGAGCGGCCGCCTCCACGGCGTGGTAGGAGCTCGGGGCTTCCGTGACGAAGCGTCCGAGGTCCTCGGCGTGGTCCACCGCAAGCGGGTCGATCGGCGTTGCCTGCACCGGGGATGTGTGGGTCACTGTGACTGGCCTTCCTGCCACGGCGCGGGTGTGCCGTCAGCCTGCTGGGAAAGGGGTCGCGCCATCCAGACAACCCGGTGGGCGTAGACGGGCGGGTTGGTTCCGGGGACCGGTTCGAGTTCCGGAGCGGCATAGGCGATCAAGCCCTCGGCCGGGACGAGCCGGAGGCTCTGGTTCTCGCCGACCTGCCCGGGGTCTACGTAGGCCATGGATGCAGGGATCGTGACCGGTACCAGGGGCGGCTGCGCGACAGGCTGGTGGTGTTGCGCGAATTGAGCGGGTTGCGGCGGGTGGCCGGGGCCGCAGGCGCCCGCACCCTGGTGGGCGGCGGGGGGCGGGGGGGGGGGGGGGGGGGCACAGGGGGCCCCCGCGGACGGGTAGCCGACGGGCGCGTAGGCGGCGCGGACCCGGTCGTACCAGGCGTCTTGATCCTTCTTGGGCCACACGATCGCGTGGCGGCTGCGCGCCACACGTCCGGCGCGGGAGAGCAGCAGGACGAGCAGACCGTAAACCAGTTCGATCACGAAGATCACGCCGAACCCCATGAACCCCACGGAACTCTCCGAGGCCTGCGTGGGATCGGAAGGCCACAGAACGCTGGTCACGGTCACCACCATGTTGTTGACCACGTGCAGGCTGATGGCGGCCTCCAGCCCGCCGGTGCGCCACGTGATGAAGCCCGCGACGACGGCCATCCAGAGCACCGAGAGCTGACCCCACACGTCGTACATGTGGCCCAGCATGAACACGGGTGCCGGGAGCAGGATGGCCCAGGCGGGGTTCTTGAGCCACCGACCGATCGCCTGGGCGAGATAGCCGCGGAAGACGAGTTCCTCCGCGGTGCACTGGATGGGCACCACCAGGAAACCCATGATCAGGGTGAGCCACCACAAAGGGTGGCGCTGGACGGTCGCCGTGGCTTCGCCACCGCCTGCACCTGCCAGGGCCACTTCCAGCACGGTCATCAGGCCGTAGATCAGCACGAACACGGCCGTGGCCAGTCCCATGGTGGTCAACAGCCACTTCCAGCGGATCCGGCCGGTGACAGACCAGATCAACCCGAGCGGCCGGGGCCGCAGGAGCCATCGCATGAACAGGACCACGGGCATCCAGATGGCCACGGACCCGAAGAGGAACAGGAAGATCCATGGATTGGTCATGTCCATCTGTTCCGCGTCCGTGGAACTCATGTCCATGAAGAACGAATCTGCGCCCAGGATCAGTGCGACGATCGCGGCACCGATAGCGAACACGATGGTCACCAGCATGATCCCGGCCACCAGGGCACCGCCCTCGGCCAGGGGTGACCATCGCCGGTGCTTGGGATCGGACAGAGCAAGCCGGTGGTAGGCGAGGTCACGGTAGTGGGCGCCGGTCGGCAGGCCGGTCCGGGGGTCCAGGGGCGGCAGCGACGGCGGAGGAGGTGTGGTGGGACCGGGAGCCGCAGTCCAAGAACTCGGCACTGTGGCTGGGGGAAACACCCCGGTCTGAGTTGTCATGTGTTCACCGTATCCAAGTCGGGAGACACCCGAATCACCCCTTTGAACGATTACCGAAACGATTACCGGCACCTCGGCCCAAGGGCTACCGGGCGAAGACTCGCACGAACTCCCGCAGGAGCAAGGACGGGACGTGCACCTTCGGGCCGTCCTTGACGTGTTGCTTCACCGATTCGGCGTCCTCCAGGCGGAAGTAGCCGTGGTGCTTGTAGGCCTCGATACGTCCGATCAGCGCGGGTTCGTCCAGTTCGGGGTGGAACTGTGTGGCGTAGGCGTGCGTGCCCACCCGGAACATCTGCACGGGGCAGGTCTCCCCCGTGGCCAGCAGCACGGCGTTGGGCGGCAGCTCCCGAATCGCCTCCTTGTGTCCCACGAAAGCGTGGAACCGCCGGGGCAGGGCGGCCAGCAGCGGGTCCCGGGCGCCGTCGTCGGTCACCGTGACCTCGATGGCGCCGACGTCCTCCCCGTAGGTGCCGTCCACGATGCCACCCTGATGTACGCCCAAGGTCCCGACGCCGTAGCAGGCACCGAAGAACGGAATCCGGTCCGCCATGACGCGGTCCAGCAGCTCGCCCAGGGACAGTTCGACGCGGACCTGAGTGGCGGACTTCTCGGCCTGCGGCAGGGAGGTGTTGAAGGGCGAACCGCCCACCAGGACCCCCGAGTAGCGGCTCAGGTCCAGGGCCGCGAGTTCACGGGAGGCTTCTTCGCCCTGCTCGAGCCGCAGCCTGTGGAGCTGGCTCGGTTCCAGGCCCGCGAAGCGGCACATGGTCTCGTGTTCCTCGTCCGCAATGGTGTCTTCGGGACGGGTGGAGACCAGCAGGAACGGCAGCATGGTCACACTGTAGTGGCGCGTTCAGTCGCCCACGCAGGATGTGTCGATCCGTTGCCCGCCCGCGTAGATGTTCGCCCCCGTGCCCCGGTTGAAGCCCACCAGCGTCAGTCCCGTCCGATCCGCGACGTCCACTGCCAGCGCGGAGGGGGCGGAGACGGCCGAGAGCATGGGAATGCCCGCCATCACGGCCTTCTGGACCAGTTCGAAGGAGGCTCTGGCCGAGACCTGCAGGACCGTCCCGGTCAACGGCAGCAGGTCCTGCTCGAGGGCCCACCCGACTACCTTGTCCACGGCGTTGTGCCGCCCCACGTCCTCGCGGACGCACAGGAGTTCGGGCTCCCCGCTGCCCACGAGGCCGGGCCCCACACCGGCGTCGGGCTCGTCACCGGCGTCGGGCATCCGGAACAATGCGGCCGCGTGCACGCCCCCGGTCGAGGAGAACAACCGCTGTTCGGCTCGCAGCCGGTCGGGCAGCCCCAGGACGGTGGCAAGGTCCACCGTGAGCGGGTCCGTGAGCGGCTCGTACGGGGAGACCTTGAGGACGCCGTCCATCGAGGCCGTGCCGCACACCCCGCAGGACGACGACGTGTAGACCTCCCGGCGACCGCGATCCGCCCGGGCCGCGACCTCCGGGGGCAGTTGGACGTCGACCACGTTGTAGTCACGCATGCCTTCGGCGTCGATGCCCGAGCGGTAATCCATCCGCAGAATCTCGGACTGGGAGCCCAGCACGCCCTCGGAGACCAGGAACCCGGCGACCATGGCGAAGTCGTGACCGGGCGTCCGCATGGTGACCGCGAAGGACTCCCCGTTGAGCCGGATCTCCAGCGGCTCCTCCCCCACCAGGGTGTCCGCGCGGGTACTTTCCCACAGGCGGCCTTCCTGGTCGGTGCGGATGCGCTGTACGCGGCGCCGCTGGGTCGAACGCGTCACGGGTGCCTCAGACCGCCCTCACTTGCCGCCCTTGATGATGTCGAAAGCAGAGTCCCTGGCCGCCTGGGCGGTCGGTGCGGACACCGCGGCCTCGGCGGCGCGGGCGATCTGCTCGTCCGTCGCCTGACCCAGCTGGACGCCGACGGCGGCCAGGGCCGGTGCGGCAGCGGACAGCGAGGTCACGCCGAGGCCCACGAGCACGCAGGCCAGCAGCGGGTCGGCCGCGGCCTCACCGCACACTCCCACGGGCTTGTCCGCGCGCTGTCCGGCGTCTGCTGCCATCTTGATGAGCTTGAGCACGGCGGGCTGCCAGGGGTCCGTGAGCTGAGAAAGCTGCGAGGCCATGCGGTCGGCGGCCATGGCGTACTGGGTCAGATCGTTCGTGCCGATCGAGAAGAACTCCACGTGCTTGAGCAGTTCGTCCCCGAGCAGTGCCGCGGACGGGACCTCGATCATGACGCCGGGGATCAGACCGCGGTCGCGGCACAGCTTGCCGTACCACTCCGCTTCCTCGACGGTGGCGATCATGGGGGCCATGACCCACGGTTTGGCACCGGTGCCCTTGACGGCTTCTGCGACGGCGTCCAGCTGGCGTTCCAGGACTCCGGGCTCGTCGAAGGCGATGCGCACGCCGCGCACGCCCAGGGAGGGGTTCGGTTCGTCCGGCATGGTGGCGAAAGCCAGCGGCTTGTCTGAACCCGCGTCCAGGGTCCGGACCACGACCTTCTGGTCGTGGAAGGCCTCGAAGACCTCCCGGTAGATCCCGGCCTGGGTCTCCACGGAAGGTTCGGACTGGGCGGAGAGGAAGCAGAGCTCCGTACGGAACAGACCGACACCCTCGGGCAGGCCGGTTGCCGCGGCGGTCCGGGCACCGGCCCCGTCCTGCACGTTGGCCAGCAGTTGGACCCGCGTGCCGTCAGCGGTGACGGCGGGGCCGGTCCAGGACCTGATCTTGGCCTGGACCTCGGCGGACTCCTTGGCACGGGCCTCCGCCTTGAGCGGATCCGGGGTGGTCTCGATCTCACCGGCCTCGCCGTCGATCAGGATCAAGGAACCGTCCTGGATCTGGGTGAGCGCCGAGCCCGCGCCCACGACGCAGGGGATGCCGAACTGCCGCGCGATGATCGCGGTGTGGCTGGTCTTGCCGCCCAGCTGCGTCACGATGCCGCGGACCAGCTCCGGATCCAGGCCGGCGGTGTCAGCGGGGGCCAGGTCCTCGGCGAGCAGAATCACCGGCTCCTCCGGGGACGGGACACCCGGTTCGGGCTCGCCGCGCAGTTCGGCGACCACACGGTCGCGGATGTCCTTGAGGTCCGTGGTGCGCTCGGCCATGAGCCCACCGATCTTCTCGAACTTGGCAACAAAAGTGTCGGTTGCACGCACGGTGGCAACAACTGCGGTGGTGCCCGAATCGATGTGTTTGGCCACGGCGCGGCGCCATCCCTTGTCCGTGACCAGGGCTGCGGTGGCCTCCAGAACCTCGGCGGCGTGGCCCTCGGCCTTCTCCGAACGCCCCTTCAGACGGTCCGCCACGGTGGCCGCCGCGACGTCGAAACGCTCCTTCTGCTCGTCGCGTTCGGCTTCGGGAACCACCGGGCCGTCGGTCGGCAATTGTGGCCGTGGCCTGGCCCAAAGCGCCGGACTGGCCGCGATTCCGGCAACCACGCCGATCCCCAGCAAAGGTGCCGGGGCAGCGTCGGTGGATTCGCCAGCCGGAGTCGCCGGATCGAAACGGGCATCAACAGACATGGGGAGTGCTCCTCGCCTTCGAGTTCTCCTGCGCACGTGGCAGTGGCGGAATCCTCAGGATACGCGGCGCGTGGAACGGGCGACAACAAAGGTTGACAAGCAACAGATTCGGGCATGATCATTCACATATGGGCGTAACAGAGATCACGCCCGGTGCCCCTGATCCCTCATCCGGTCCGGATCGCACCGGGTCCGACGCCGGCAACGATGCCGGGTCGACCACCCAGGTCCCGGCCGGTGCCCGACCGGGCATCGGCGAGCATGATCGTGAGCAACCTCCCGTTCCCGTCATGTACGCGAAGGAACGCCGCCAGGCCATCGTCCGACTGACCGCAGCTCGTGGTCGGGTGTCGGTGGCGGACCTGGCCGTCACGTTCGCGGTGGCGCCGGAGACCATTCGACGTGACCTTGACGTGCTGGTCCGCTCCGGGCAGGTGGACCGGGTGCACGGCGGTGCCATCCCTCGTTCGTCGTTCGGCACCATCGAATCCACGGCCCGCGAGCGCCGGACCACCCGCGGGGACGCCAAGGCCGCCATCGCCCGCGCCGCCATGGACTACCTACCCGAGTCCCACGGGAGCATCATCCTGGACGGCGGGACCACCACGGGCGCGCTGGCGGCCGAGATGACTCTGCGCTCCGAGCAGGATCCGACCGCGGGCCCGCTGACCGTGATCACGGACTCCGTACGGACCGGCCTGGAGCTCTCCACCACGCGCAGCCTGACCGTGCACCTGCTCGGCGGGGTTATTCGTGACGTGACGGAAACGGTGGTGGGCGCCATGGCGCTGACCATGCTCGGGCAGGTTTCGGCCGACGTCGCCTTCCTGGGTACCAACGGACTCTCCGCGGACTTCGGGCTCACCACCCCGGACGTCGAGGAAGCCGCCGTCAAGCGGCTCATGACCACCCGCTCCCGCCGATGCATCCTGCTGGCCGACGCGTCCAAGTTCGATTCGAACTACATGTGCACGTTCGCCGAACTCGAGCAGCTCGATGTCCTGATCACGGATGCCCAGCCGCCTCGGCATCTGGCCCAAGCCCTGAAAGCCCACGAAATCGAGGTCGTGATCGCATGATCATCACTTTTACCGCCAACCCCAGCATCGACCGCACGGCGAATCTGTCCGTCGCCCTGGAACGCGGCGGCGTCAACCGCATCGTGTCCGTCGACGACGGGCCTGGCGGCAAGGGGATCAACGTGTCCCGCGCATTGACGTTGGCCGACGCCCCGACCACGGCGATCTTCCCGGCACCCGATGGAGATCCCCTGGTCCAGGCCGTCAAGGACGCGGGCGTGGGCTTCGCCCTGGTGGAGACCGACGTGCGTGCCCGCACCAACCTGACGGTCACGGAGCCCGACGGCACGACGACGAAGATCAACGAGCCGGGGTCCCCGCTGGACGAGGCCGCACAGCGCGCCTGTATGGACGCGATCCTGGCTGCGGCCGGTGCCGGTGACTGGGTCGCCCTCTGTGGCTCCCTGCCTCCGGGACCGACCGAGACCTGGTACGCGGACATGGTTGCCGAGTTGAAGCAGGCCGGCCTGGAGGTCGCCGTCGACACCTCCGATGCACCCCTGATCGCGCTGGCCCAGGACCTGGAAGCCGCTGCCCCGAGCCTGTTGAAGCCCAACGGACTCGAACTGGGGCAATTGGTCGGCGCTGACGGCCCCGCCATCGAAGCCGCCGCCGAGAACGGGGACTTCCTCCCCGCCGCTCAAGCAGCACGGAAGCTCGTGGATCGCGGGGTGAGTGCGGTCCTGGCCACGCTCGGAGCCGCGGGGGCGGTCCTGGTGACCGCCGACGGCGCCTGGGTCGGCAACCCGCCGCCCATCACCCCCGTGTCCACCGTCGGCGCGGGAGATTCCTCCCTGGCCGGTCTGCTGCTGGCCTTCACCCAGGGCCTGGAACCCGCCGAATGTCTGCGTCACGCGGTCGCCTACGGCTCCGCCGCCACCGCACTGGCCGGCACCGGCGTCCCGGCCCCCGAGCAGGTCGACCTGCAACGCACGCGCGTCACCGAGCTCCCGCTCGACTGACCCACCCTTCAGATCCAGAAGTAACCATCCACAACCCACCGAGCAAGGAATCCTCAATGTCAGAGCAACCTCTGATCGTCCCGGAGCTGGTCGTCCTCGATCAGAATCTGGGCGCTCACAAGAACGATGTGATCACTCAACTCTCCGGCGTCGTGGCCGCAGCCGGTCGCGCGGACTCAGCCGACGGCCTGGCGGCCGACGCGTTGGCCCGTGAAGATCAGTCCCCCACCGGTCAGCCCGGTGGCATCGGCATCCCTCACTGCCGATCCACGCACGTCAACACCACTTCCCTGGGCTTTGCCCGGTTGGCCGAACCGATCGACTTCGGCGCCAAGGACGGCCCCGCGGACCTGATCTTCCTGATCGCCGCGGCCGACGGCGAAGGCAAGGAACACCTCAAGCTCCTGTCCAAGCTGGCCCGCGCCATGGCCCGCAAGACCTTCCTGTCCTCCCTGCGTGAGGCCCAGACGGCCGAGGAGGTCGTGGCGATCGTCGAAGAGGTGCTGGCTCCCAAGCAGACCGGCGCAGGTTCCGGCGACGCCGCCACTTCCGGGGGCGCCTCCGGCTCCACTGCCGCTGGTGCCACCGCTGCCGGGGCAGCTGGCGCGGGTGCCGGTGCTGCCGCGGCCGGTGCTTCCGCTGGTACTTCCGGTTCCGGCAAGCGCCGTCTGGTGGCCGTGACGTCGTGCCCCACGGGTATCGCGCACACCTACATGGCCGCCGAGGCGCTGGAGCAAAAGGCGCAGGAAATGGGCCACGAACTCGTGGTCGAGACCCAGGGCTCCTCCGGCGGCACGGCGTTGACCCAGGAGCAGATCGACGCCGCCGACGCCGTGGTGTTCGCCGTCGGTGTGGGCGTCCGTGACCGCGAGCGCTTCGCGGGCAAGCCCGGCGTGGAAGCGGGCGTCAACGTCGGCGTCTCCGATCCCGAAGGGCTGATCACCAAGGCGCTGGCAGCCGCCGACAACCCCAACGGTCACCGGATCGCCGGTGGCGGTGGTTCCGGCGGTGGCGAAGGCTCCGGTTCCTCGGAGGGCCAGTCCTGGGGACGCCGCATCCAGCAGGCGCTCATGACCGGTGTGTCCTACATGATCCCGTTCGTGGCCGCGGGTGGTCTGTTGATCGCCCTTGGCTTCGCGCTGGGTGGTGCCGAGCGCGTGGCCGAGGTCGCGGAGACGGTCATGGCCGAGAACTCGCTGTTCAACCTGCCGGCTGACGGCGGACTGTGGCTCTACCTGGGCTCGGTGTTCTTCACCGTGGGTGGTCTGGCCATGGGCTTCCTGGTCCCGGCGCTGTCCGGCTACATCGCCTATGCGCTTGCCGGTCGACCCGGTATCGCACCGGGCTTCGTGGGCGGCGCCATCGCCGTCGCCGTGGGCGCCGGGTTCATCGGTGGTCTGGTTACCGGCCTGGTGGCCGGTCTGATCGCCATGGCGATCGCCGCGATCAAGGTGCCGCGTTGGTTGGCGGGCCTCATGCCCGTGGTCATCATCCCGCTGGTCACGACCACCCTGGTCGGCCTGCTCATGTACCTCCTGCTGGGCAAGCCCCTGGCCAACCTCATGACCTGGCTTCAGAATGGCCTGAACTCCATGACCGGCACCTCGGCCATTCTGCTGGGCATCATCCTGGGCCTCATGATGTGCTTCGACCTGGGCGGCCCGGTCAACAAGGCGGCCTACCTGTTCGCCACAGCCGGCCTGGCACAGGGCACCGACGCCGCGATGGGCATCATGGCCACCGTCATGGCTGCGGGCATGGTTCCGCCGCTGGCCATGGCGCTGTCCACCACTGTTCGGGGCAAGCTGTACTCGGAGGCCGAGCGCGAGAACGGTCGCACCGCGTGGCTGCTGGGCGCCTCGTTCATCTCCGAGGGTGCCATCCCGTTCGCCGCGGCGGACCCGCTCCGCGTGATCCCGTCGATGATGGCCGGCGGTGCCGTGACCGGTGCCCTGACCATGGCCCTGAACGTCACGCTCAACGCCCCGCACGGTGGCATCTTCGTGGTTCCCGCCATGGGCAACCCCTGGGGCTTCCTGATCGCACTGGTGGCCGGCGTCGTCGTCGCTGCGGCGATCGTGACCGTCCTCAAGGGCCAGCGCCAGAAGTCGCTCATGGCCAAGGCACAGCGCGAAGCACAGTCGGAGAACGCGCCGACCGCAGCCTCCGTGGCCGCATGACGAACGCAGCCGGATAGGCACCGTTTCCACAGCGCCTCTCCACCCACGTGGCCCCACCGATCCGAATGGACCGGCGGGGCCACGTCACGTAGCGGACTGTTCCGGCCACAAAATGGCCCAGTCGGCCACCGGCTGCAACACTGGTACCGGTTTCACAGGCGCGTGGCGGTAGTCTCGCCACAGCGTACAGCTACCCAGCAAGTTGCAATCCACAGGAGGAAACATGCCCAGCAAGAAGGTTGTCGTCGGTTCCGCAGTCGGTCTGCACGCCCGCCCCGCCGCGATCATCGCGGAGGCAGCAGGCGAGTTCGACGACGAGATCCTGATCGGCCTGGTCAACGATCCCGACGAGGAGCCCGCTGACGCATCCTCCTCCCTGCTGATCATGGCCCTGGGTGCGGAGAAGGGCACCGAGGTCGAGGTCAGCTCCGAGAACGCCGACGCCGTGGAGAAGATCGCCGCCCTGGTCGAGAAGGACCTGGACGCCGAGTGATCTGATCACCCGCTCACCCAGCGCTGAACCCTCGCGAAACTCGCGCATCAGGCGTTGATGCGCGAGTTTCGCGAGGGTTCAGCGCTGTCCGGGGGTGCTGTCCGGAGGGGGTTATGAACGTGCTTCGCGGCGTCCGTCGCGGATGACGACGGACGCCCAGAGCAGCAGCAGCACGAAGAGGACCAGGTACGGGAACACCCAGATGGTCTCCGCGACGTGCAGGTGGACGCCCACCCGGTCCGTCAGGTACAGCCCGCGCATGGGCCCGATGTAGGCGCCGATCAGCCAGATCCACGTCAGCAGAGCAGCCACGGTGCGCACGGTTCCGTGGAACAGACGGGGGAAGGCCTCGACCCACAGGGCGGCGGCGATGACCGGGAAATAGACCTGGTGGTGCGACCAGGAGATGGGTGACATGAACAGCATGACCAGGGCATTCATGGAAATCGCCGATAGGATCATCCCTCTGCGCGTCAGGTACACGAGGGCGACGGCCACCAAAGCGATCATGATCAGGACCAGCGGATAACGGATGGGGTCTACCACGGACTCCGGCAGCCAGTTCTTGATGATGATGCCGGTCAGCGCCGTGTTGTCGATGTACTTGATGGAACCGACGCGATCCGAAGCAGACACGGACTCCGTCCAGAACTGCATCGAGTCGTTGAAGATGACCAGGAAGCCGATTCCGACGGTGGCGGCGAACGCCAACCCCATGGCGATGATGGCCTTGAACTGCTTCTGCATCAGGAAGATCAGGCCGAAGGCCAGCGGCGTCAACTTGATGCCCGCCGCCAGGCCGATCAGCACACCGCGGGGAATGAACGCCGTCGCGCGTTCCAGGCCCGAACCCGTGCCGTCGGTGCGCCGCACAAGGTCCAGGAAGATCAAGCCGAACAGCAGGATGTTGACCTGCCCCAGGGAGATCGTTCGGATCCAGGGCCCGCAGAACAGAATCACCGCCAGCACCAGCGCCCACATGGCACGGCTGCCCAGGTAACCGGTCAACGGGATGGGGCGACCCTTGCGGTTGGCGTAGGAGATCAGCGCCCCGGTCAACAGGGCCCCGACGACGACGTCGAGAACCAGCAGCAGGTACTGGGTGATGCCGAACGGGATCCAGGCCAGCAGTCCGAAGAGCAGTGCCGCAAACGGTGGATACGTGAACGGCAGGGTGTCCGGCCCGCCCCACGGGACGGGGAAGGCCAGGTCGTACAGCGGCTCCTGGCGCGTGTTCGGGTGGGCAACCCACTGGGCGCCCATGTTGTAGACCATGAGGTCCAGGGAACCTTCGAAGACCAGCTTGACGGCCCAGACCAGCGCGGCCACCAGTGCCACGTAGGCGAGTGCCTTGGCCCAAGCAGGCCCGGTCCCGGGCACGTGCGGAACCAGCCACCGGCCTCTGCTCTCGCCTTCGGCGCGGGTGGTGCGAACGGACGCGGACAAACGGGCCTCCTGCGGCGGGGTTCCTGGGGTCGATCACGAAATGCCCCGCGCGCGGTGGTGATTCGGCACGCGGACGGCCTGTTGGTACCCCGAGTTCGGGGCCCACCACAGAGTACCCGCGGCCCCGGGTCCTTCCCCGTGATTGCCCACGACGACGGGCATGCGCTCCGTCACCCACCCATTCGGAACGGGTGCTGCCCGAGCCCACGACGTGCCTCCGTGGCCGTCAGCATCGCGACAACAATTCGATGACGACTGTCGTGGCAAGGTGCGACGGACCGTTAACGTGAAATGAGTCATGAGCCGATCAGCCGACTGCGTGGAGGCGCAGGACCGATGGGCAAGGAACCGAACGACGACTTCCCGCTACCGGTCCCGGTCACCGGGTGGCAGCGATGGCGTCCCGTGCTGCTGATTGTCGGCTTTGTGTTGTTCTTCATTCCTCTGGTTTTTACGGACTTTGTTCCCGTTCCGGAACTGGTGGGCCGGGCCTGTGTTGCCCTCGTGGTTGCTGCCCTGTTGTACGACTCGGTGGGCAGGATGACACGTGCACGCAGTACCCGGGGGCAGCGGCGGCGGGCACTTGCCAAGGAGATTCCCAGCGAATTGGGGCACGCCGAGTGGTCGGGTGTGGTCGACAGCCTTGACCGCAATTCACTGGATTCCTTCGCGGAGGCACTCACCGAGGTGGCACCACGTTTGACCCGGGACCACCGCCATTCGCGGTCCAGTTTGGCGGTGTTCCGCTGGGTCCCCGAGTCGTACCTTCACGGCTACGGACGAATCGTGACCATCCGCGTACCCGCGGGAAGTGGCGGCCAGGACGTGACGGTGACGGTCGACCCGCTCGTGCCCACTGCAATCCTCGACTTCAGGGCTGCCGCACACGATGCAGCCGAGTTCGTCCTGGCCCTCCAGTGCCTCGCGCGGCTCCGGACAGGTTCCTTGCCCATGCCGGTCAGGACAGGACGACTGTGACGGTACGCGGGGAGCCACATCAGGGGCGCTTTCGCCCACCTCGCGCTTGGAAGCGCCGCACGACGTTGATCACGCTCGCCGGAGCATGGCCTGTGCTGACGCTTTTCGTGGTGTTCGCCTTCAGGAGCTTGGCCGGTTGGATCTGGGATGCCGAGCAGATCGGCGCCCTGGTGGGGCTGGGCGTGATGCTGGCAATGCTTGTCGTCTTTTGGAAACTCCCGGCCCCGGTGGGCCCGGGTGAACCGGCTCCGATGGACCTCGAACAGGATGGTGATTCTCACCGCTGGACCGGAGAGGTCCCGGGATTGACCCCTGTGAACCTGGAGTCCGTCTTGATGCAGGCGACCGAGGTCTATCCGCGGCTCCAGCTGAAGTCCGTTTCACAGGAGGGAGACTCGGCCACCCTCACCACGAAGGCCGGATGGAGCACGACAGGTGCGGACGTCGCCGTTCGCTGTCTTCAGCAACACGGTGCCGATGGGTCCGTTGAATCCACGGAGTTCACTCGATACGAGGTCACCATCTCCCCCGGGACCGCTGCACCGGACGTGCGACAGCAGGTCGACGACCTGACCCGGCTGGTCTATCTCCTGCAGGAATTGGCGTCCCCGCACGCGGCACCTGATACCAACCGCTGACTGTCCCTACCGCCGTTTGACCATCCAACGCCCCACGACGGCGGCACCCACGGCACCGGCCAACGTGAGGGCCGTCCCCCAGGGGTCCGGGACAGCTCGCCCCGTGGTGTCCGCAGTACCGCCCGTATGAACTCCCGGACTGTCCGTAGCCCCACCCTCGTGCGGAAGCCCGTCGTTCCTCATCAAGTGGGATCGGAGGTCCACGGGGAGGATCAGGTGGTCGGGGTTCACCCACTGCTCAGGGGGAACGGCGGCCGCTCTCCCTCCCGATCGCATGGCATCCATCTGGACCTGCGGCGCGTAGTCGGCCGGTGCGAAACTGTCCAGGACGGGAGAGTAGGTGGTGATCCGAACCGATCCGTCGGCAACCCGGAACTGCAGGAGCCGCAAGAAACCCGTGCGCTTGTCACCGTCCGGTTCTTCGTACCCCGCGGGAAACTGCTCGTCCGGCAGGCGATGCGCCTGGTAGTCCGCCAACACGCTGGTGACCCGGTGTCCGCCTTCGGTCTCCAGGACCCACCCCGTGCCTGAGACGTGGCCACAGAGGACCATGACCACGTTCGCGTTACGGGACACGATCTCCCGGTGGATCTTCTCCCCGTCGTCCGCCCCATAGCTCCCGGGACCCCCGAACTGCGCCCCGGAGCCGTCAGGGTTCGTCCCCAGGTCGAGGTAGTGGTGCGTACAGATCACCGCATCCCGGTCCGCATGGCGTTCGAGCATTCTGTTGGCCCACGAGACGTGTTCATCCCGGACCCCGTAGCCGAGGTGGAGGAAGACCAACCGCAGTTCCCCGACGTCCACCAGGTCGACGTGGCAGCTGTTGTCCAGCGGGCGCCATGGGCCGCCGTAATGCGCCTGGACCGGCAAATCGCCGGCGGAAGGCCGCCACTTGCGGGCCGCAACGGCACTTCGAGGGGGGCCGAAGAACCGGTTGAACATGGTCAGCTCCGGCGACCCGTGCCCTTCGTCAGAACCCCAGCGGTTGTCGTGGTTCCCCGGCAACACCCCGACCGGGACCCCCGCTGCCTCGACCGTCTTGATCAGGCGCCTGGCCTCCTTGAACTCGGCTCGCGCGGTGGAACGCCGGTTCCAGAACCAGCACCAGTTCTCGACCAGGTCACCCGTGTGGGCCAGGTACACGATCTTTCGCGGCCCCGCGTTCTCCGCGACCCACCGCCCGATGGCATCTTGCGTAGCCCGGAAACGTGCCTGACGCTCGGGGTCTGTCGCATCGGCGGCGCCCTCGGCGATGTACTGGGTGTCGGTCAGATGGACGACGGCGAAGTCGTAGTCACTTGGGTCGGCGAACCCAGCGTCGGCTTGACGAGCATCCATCTGGTGGCCTCCCCACATCTGCAATGCGCCCATGGTCGGGGCCATGATGACACCCCGGCCTGACAAGGAGGTGAACAGCCCGACACGATGTTCCGGACTCTGCCCTCGTCACGGGATGACGCGGGCAGAGTCCGGGCGCCCCGTCTCAGACCGTGCGCGACTGCCCGTCCAGCCAGGCGGTGATCCCACCGCCCAGATGCTTGACGCGCCGGTTCCGGCGGGCTTCGGCGTCGTCGTTGCGCAGGAGGCCGAGCGCTTCCGCGGAGCGCACCCCACCCTGGCAGTGCAACACCACTTCCGCAGCATCGCCCAGCCGGTCGAAGGCAGCCCCCGAGCGGAACTCCCCCAACGGCACCAGGACCGACCCGGGAATTGCGGACAGCTGGTTTTCCCACGACTCGCGGACGTCGATCAGCACGAAGTCGCGGTCCCCGCGTTCCCGTGCCGCCAGCATTTCTTGTAATTCCAAGACGCCGACGGTGTCCAGGTCCTCGCCCTCCGAACCCGATTCCGGGTCAGGCACCGCGCAGGCAGCCCCGGAACCCTCCGCCCCGTATCCGTCCCGGTCGAAGACCCCGAACGGATGCATCGAACTCACCGGCGGCTGCGACCGCACCAGCGGAATCGTGGCCCAGGTCCCGTCCAGCGCGTCGTACGTGGTCACGCGGCCGACCAGCGGCTCCCCCGCGCCCATGATCACCTTCATGGCCTCGAGCGCCATGGCCGAACCGATCACGCCGGGCAGTGCGCCGAGAACCCCGGCCTCGGCGCAGTTCGGCACGGACCCCGGTGCCGGTGGCACGGGATGCAGGTCGCGATAGGTCGGCCCGTGGGTCGACCAGAATACGGAGAACTGCCCGTCGAAGCGCAGGATCGACCCCCACACGTGCGGCACTCCGGTCACCGAGCAGGCGTCCGAGAGCACGTAGCGCGTTTCGAAGGTGTCCGAACCGTCGAGGACCAGGTCGTAGCCGGAGACCAGCTCCACCGCATTGGCGGCAGTGAGCCGCTCCGTGTGCTCCACCACGCGCACATCGGGATTCAGGTCCCGCACCCGAGCGGCCGCGGCCCCGACCTTGGGCTCACCCACGGCGGCGTTCCCGTGGATGACCTGACGTTGCAGGTTGGAGATCTCCACCCGGTCGTCGTCCACGATGCCCAAGGTGCCCACCCCGGCGGCGGCCAGGTACAGGATCGCGGGGGAACCCAGGCCTCCAGCCCCCAGGCACAGCACCCGGGCGGCCCGGAGCCGACGTTGCCCGTCCTCGCCGATCGCAGGCACGCGCAAGTTCCGTGCGTAGCGCTGCACCTGCTCGAGCGTCAGCGCGGGCCCGGGTTCGACCAGCGGCGGGAGTTTCACAGGTTCACCCATTCCTTGGAGCCGTCGCCCAGGTGCTGTTCCTTCCAGATCGGCACCCTCTGCTTGATCCGGTCCACCAGCGCGTCACACACCTCGAAGGCGCGCTTGCGGTGTGAGGCCGCCACGGCCACCTCCATCGCCGAATCCCCCACGCGCAGTCGCCCGGTCCGGTGTTCGGCCACGATCCGCACCCCCGTGTGCTCCTGGGCGAGTTCTTCACACACCCGCAGGAGCACGTTCTGCGCGGTCGGGTGGGCGGTGTAGTCGAGTTCGGTCACCGGCCGGCCGCCGTCGTGGTCACGGACCAGCCCGCTGAAGCCCACCACGGCGCCCGTGGTCCGGGAGGCTGCGGCCGCCTGTACCTCCGCGGCATCCAGTCGATTGTCCGTGACGCGGGCGGTGACGACGACGGACGGCGCCCGGTCCACCGGATGGTCGCCTTGGACACCGCTGGGCTGATACCCCGCGGCCGGCTCAGTTCGCTCGGCATCGGCGTCGACCCGATCATCAGCGGCACTCGGTGCCTGATGCCCCGCGTCCCGGTGTCCGTTGAGCTGCTGGAAGACGTGGTCCAACAGCGGCAGGATCACGCCGACGCCGTCTTTGACTCCCCCGCGGGAACCAGGCAGGTTCGCCACGAGCGTCCGCCCCGACACCCCAACCGCGCCCCGGGAGAGCACGGCCGTGTGGGTGTTGCGCAGGCCCGCGTCCCAGATCGCGTGCACCACTCCGGGCAGCTCACGGTCCAGGTACTCGCGCGTCAGCTCCGGGGTGACGTCGTCGGGCATCAGACCGGTGCCTCCGGAGACGATCAACAGGTCCGGGCGTTGCTCGACCGGCAGCCCCCGCAGGTGGTGGTCGAGTTCGGCGCGCAAGGGCTCACCGTCGGCCACCACAACGGGATCCGAGCACTCGTGTCCCGCCTCACGGATCAACGTGACGGCGGTGGGCCCGGACTTGTCCGGATACGTGCCCGCGGCCGCCCGGGTGGAGGCCACGAGGACCACGGCGCGGTACGTTCCGGAGATCTCCGCAGTGTGCCTCGCGTCGTGCTCGCGGCGAGGCTCTCCGGGAGCACCCCCGTGGACGGGAGGTTGCTGAGTCTGATCGAATGGTTGGTCGCTCATGTGTCCTCCCGCTGCCAGTCCCCGGATTTCCCGCCGGACTTGGCCAGCACCTTGATGTCTGTGATTTCAGCGAGCTTGTCGACCGCTTTGATCATGTCGTAGACGGTCAGCGCTGCCACGTTGACGGCGGTCAGGGCCTCCATCTCCACACCCGTGGCCCCGCGGGTCCGCACCATTGCAGTGATCTTCACCCCTGACGCCAGGCGCTCGAAGTCCACCGTGACCTTGCTGATCGGCAGTGGATGGCACAGTGGGATCAGTTCGGGGGTCTTCTTGGCGGCCATGATCCCCGCGACCCTGGCCACGGGCAGCGCATCGCCCTTGGGAAGGTCTGCGGTGAAGATCATCTCGACGACGTCGGGGCGGGTTTGCAGGTGAGCCACGGCGGTGGCCTCCCGGGTGGTCTCGGCCTTGTGCGAGACATCCACCATGTGCGCCGAGCCGTCCTCGCGGACGTGGCTCAGGCCCTTCGGTGCGGCCGGGTCTTCGTGTGGCAAGGGGTCTCCCGAATGGTGAGGTGCGGTAGCGCGTGGCGAACCGCGGTCGTGAGTGGCAGAAGGTCCGCCCGGACAAAGACTGTGGGCGGGCGTTCGAGTTCCGAACACCCGCCCACAACCCTAGAACGCCGGACTAGGCAGTCGCAGCGGTGCGGTCGTCCACCTTGCCGCCGTTGCGCAGGATGAAACAGGTCACCAGACCCAGGGCGCAGAACACCGCCAGCAAGGTCAGCCCCACGAAGTAAGAGTTCTGGGCCTCGTTGTAGGTGGCGCCCATGACCAGCGGCGGGAAGTAACCGCCCAGGCCCCCGGCTGCGGCGATGATGCCGGACACGGTACCCACCGTGCGCGGCTCGGAAGCACGGGCCACCCAGGCGAACACGCCGCCAGTTCCCAGGCCCAGGAACAGCGCCATCAGGATGAAGATCGGACCGTAGACGTGCTCGGCCGACGGCTGGAAAGCCACCACGATGGCCAGCACAGCGGCACCCACGTAGGACGTGATGGACACGATCTTGGGGCCGATCTTGTCCGCAACGGTGCCACCGATCGGGCGGGCCACCACGGCGGCGGCGGCGAAGCCCGCGGTACGGGTACCTGCACCGGTGGGATCGAAGCCGTACACGTTGGCCAGGTAGGTCGGCAGGTAGTTGGAGAACGCCACGAAAGCACCGAAGACGATGGCGTACATGAAGCACAGCAGCCAGGTCTCCTTGAGCGCGAACGCGACCTTGAGCTTCGGCATGATCGGGGTGTGCTCGACACCGCGACGCGTGGGCGATTCGCGCAGGCCCAGCCAGCAGATCGCGGCCATGAGGGCCACCAGAACGGCGATCAGCACGTGGGCGCCCATGTAGCCGAGCGCAGCCACCAGGCGCGGGGTGAAGAACGCGGACACCGCGGTGCCCACCATGCCTGCGCCGAACACACCGGTGGCGAAGCCCTTGCGGTGTGCCTCGTACCAGGACGAGGAGAACGGGATGCCGATCGCGAAGACGGTGCCGGCGATGCCCAGGAAGAAGGACACGAACACCAGCAGGCCGAAGTTGTTCATCTGGCCCACCAAAGCGGTCAGAAGCACCAGCGGTGCGGCCAGCCCCAGGATCAGGGTGAACATGACCCGTCCGCCGTAACGGTCGGTCAACGCACCCACGGGCACGCGGGCGACGGATCCGACCAGAATCGGCATGGCGACCAGGATCGAGGTCTGTCCGGCGCCGAGGTCCATGTTCGCGGCGTAGGTCTTGGACAACGGGCCGATGATGGTCCAGGCCCAGAAGCCCATGATCGAGGCGAGTGTGGCCAGCAGCAGGTTGCGCAGCTGCCCGGACTTCAATTCCGCCGCGAGGGCGTCATTGGTCTGAGTTGCAGACATTGTCGTATTGCTCCTTTGAAGGGTGCCGCGGGCAGCTCCTGACTGCCCCACGGAATGGAGAGCGGCTTATCGGCCCGAGGGAGTCTTTTCGCGCCGAGTGGATCCGCCGCGGCGTGCACCGCGATCGCGGTCCTGGGTGCCAACCGGGTCCCATCCGCGACGGGCCGGAACGGAGCCGGAGCGGGTCACGCGGTCGCGGGAGCGGTAGACGATGTAGGGCCGGAACAGGTAGTGCAGGGGCGCGGTGAACGCGTGCACCAGCCTGGTGAACGGCCAAGCCATGAAGAGGGTGAACGCGAACAGCACGTGCACCTTGAAGGACAGTCCTGCGGCCGCCATGGCGGCGACGTCGGGCTGGAGGATCCAGATGGAACGGAACCACGGGGAAACGGTCTCGCGGTAGTTCGGAACACTGTGGTCGAACACCGAGATGATGGTGGTTGCCAGACCGGCGATCAGGGTCACGACCAACATGACGTACATGATCTTGTCGTTGTTGGTGGTCGCCATGAACACGGGGCCGGTCTTCCGCCGACGGTAGATCAGCAACGCCAGGCCCACGAAGGTGCCGATGCCCGCGAACGTGCCCGTGGACAGCGCCAGGATGTGGTATGCGTGTTCACTCAGCCCCACCGCGTCCGTCCAGTTCTTGGGGATGATCAGGCCCACGATGTGCCCGATCAGCACGGCCAGGATGCCGAAGTGGAACAGCGGGGAGCCGATCCGCAGCAACCGGGATTCGTAGAGCTGGGAGGAACGTGTGGTCCACCCGAACTGGTCGAACTTGTAGCGCCAGATGGTTCCGCCGATCACCACCAGCAGCACCACGTAGGGCAGCACGCCCCACAGCAGGATGTCGACGACGGAACTCATGCGGATCCCCTTGAACTAGGCGAGGCTGCGGCCTCGGAATGAGTGGGTAGGAAGTCGGCAGCCGAGGTGTCCGGTCCGGGTCCCTGCGGTGCGGACAATCCTGCGGACTGGGCGCCGTCGACCACCGGAAGGAGCCGGGGATCGAAGGGCTGCAGCCCCACGGTTTCGGTGGGCGGGCCGTAGCCGGCCATCTTCATGACGGCGTCCCGGTCCTCCGGAGAGGCCCCGGGCAGCGTCGAGCACACGAGCTCGATCACGCCCAGCTGCGGGAGGTCGTCGTCGCGCAGGGCGAGGCGGAGCAGTTCGAGCGACGGACGGTACCGCTGCAGCAGCTGGGCCCCGTCCTCGGGGTTGACCAACGCCGCGAATTCCAACACCACCGGCAGGTGGTCGGGAAGCTCAGAATCATCCAGCTCTCGCCCGTTTTCCCGGTACATCTGCTTGAAGGCCAGCAGGGCCTCCCCACGACGCCGGGTGTCCCCGTCGGTCCAGTAGGTCAGGTGCAGGGGATGGCGGCGGGAGAGGTCGAACTCCTGGACGTAGTCACCCTGGACATCGGCCAACGGACGCGCCGTGAGCCACTCGACCAGGGGTGCGATCGCATCCGCGTTCGCCCCGACCTCGGTCAGTGCCTGCCGGATGGCAGGCAGCTGGTCGATGAGGTCCTGGTCCGGGTAGCCCAGCAGCAGCGCGGCGGCCTGCCGCACCACTGCCGAGCGTCCTGGATCGGTGTCCTCCCAGGGTTCGGCCTCGACCGTTCCCTTCTTGGCCAAGCCGAACAGTCGCGCAAGGCGGCTCATCGGCGTCCGCCCGCATCTCCCTGGCCACCTTGCTCGGCCGGGAACAGGCCGTCAGGGTTGCCCTGACCGTCCCAGTTGAGCAGGTTGACCCGACCGGCCAACTGCGAGTTGCCCGTAGGGTCCTCACTGGTCTGGCGTGCGCGCAGGGCGTTGAAGTTCTCGATCGCCACGGGCGTGGGGCGGCCGGAGGCTTCACCCAGTCCGCCCATCTGGCCCATGCCGGGACCGCCGTCGACGTCCAGGGAACAGCCCATCTCCTCGAGCCCGTGGGCCTCCTCGAGGTGCGCAGTCGGGATGACGTAGCGCTCCTCGTACTTGGCGATGGCCATGAGGCGGTACATCTGCTGGATCTGGCTGCCGGTCATGCCGACGGCCTCGGCGATGGACTCGTCCGGTTCGTTGCCCAGCGTGAGGTCACGCATGTAGGAACGCATGGCCGCCAGCTTGCGCAGGACGTTGGTCACAACCTCCGTGTCGCCCGCGGTGAACAGCTCCGCGAGGTACTCCACCGGGATGCGCAGCGAGTCGATCGCCCCGAAGAGCACGTCCGCGTCCTCGCCGTCGTGGCCCTGGCCGCGGAGCAGATCCACGATCGGGGATAGCGGCGGGACGTACCAGACCATGGGCATGGTGCGGTACTCGGGGTGCAGCGGGAGCGCGACGCGCAGTTCCTTGGCCATGGCGTAGACCGGGGACTTGCGGGCCGCATCCAGCCAGTCCTCCGCGATGCCGTCGGCACGAGCCTGACGGATGACCTCGGGGTCGTTGGGATCCAGGAGGATGTCCAACTGCGCCTCGTAGAGGTCCTTCTCGTCGGGGGTCGCGGCGGCCTCGGTGACGCGGTCGGCGTCGTAGAGGAAGATGCCGATGTAACGCATACGGCCCACGCAGGTCTCCGCGCACACCGTGGGAATGCCCACCTCCACGCGCGGGTAGCAGAAGGTGCACTTCTCGGCCTTGCCCGACTTGTGGTTGTAGTAGATCTTCTTGTACGGGCAGCCCGTGATGCACTGACGCCAGCCGCGGCAGCGGTCCTGGTCCACCAGCACGATGCCGTCCTCCGAGCGCTTGTAGATCGCGCCGGAGGGGCAGGAGGCCATGCAGGACGGGTTCAGGCAGTGCTCGCAGATGCGCGGCAGGTAGAACATGAACGTCTTCTCGAATTCAAGACGGATCTGTTCTTCCGACTGCTCACGGATCTTCTGGAGAATCGGGTCCTTCTCGTCCGTGTTGGCGGTGCCACCCAGGTCGTCGTCCCAGTTCGCGGACCACTCGACCTTGGTGTCCTTGCCCGTGATCAGCGACTTGGGCCGGGCCACCGGGAAGTCGTCGGTCGCCGGGGAGGCCACCAGGTTCTCGTAGTCGTAGGTCCAGGGCTCGTAGTAGTCATCGAGCTCCGGCTGGACGGGAGAGGCGAAGATGCCGAACAGCTTCTGCAGGCGGTTGCCCGACTTGAGCTGGAGGTTGCCGCGCTTGTTCAGCGTCCAGCCACCGCGCCACTTCTCCTGGTCCTCGTACCGGCGGGGGTACCCCTGACCGGGACGGGTCTCCACGTTGTTGAACCACACGTACTCCGTACCGGCACGGTTGGTCCAGGCTTGCTTACACGTCACCGAACAGGTGTGGCACCCGATGCACTTGTCGAGCGTCATCACCATGGCGGTTTGGGCCATGACACGCATTAGTACTGAACCTCCTGGGAGCGCTTGCGGACCACGGAGATGATGTCGCGCTGGTTGCCCGTGGGACCGTGGTAGTTGAACGCCCACGACTGCTGGGCGTATCCGCCGATCATGTGGGTGGGTTTGAGCAGGATTCGGGTCACCGAGTTGTGGATGCCACCACGGCGACCGGTTGCCTCGGACTTGGGAACGTCGATCGTTCGCTCCTGGGCGTGGTGGACGTAGACGACGCCGGTCGGCATGCGGTGGGAGACGATCGCACGTCCCACGAACACGCCGTTGGTGTTCACGCACTCGACCCAGTCGTTGTCCTTGGCCTCGATCAGTTCCGCGTCCTGCGGGGACATCCACACGCTCGTGCCGCCTCGGGAGAGCGAGAGCATGAACAGGTTGTCCTGGTACTCGGAGTGGATCGACCACTTGTTGTGGGGGGTCAGGTAACGCACGGAGATCGAGAGATCCCCACGCTCACCCAACCGCGGTTCGCCGAACAGGGCACTCATGTTCAACGGCGGCCGGTACGTGGGCATCATCTCGCCCATGTCCTTCATCCAGTCATGATCCAAGAAGAAGTGCATGCGTCCGGTCAACGTGTGGAACGGCTTGAGGCGTTCGATGTTGACCGTGAACGGTGCGTAGCGCCGCCCGCCGGTCTCCGAACCCGACCACTCCGGTGAGGTGATGACCGGAACCGGCGCGGCCTGGGTGTCCTTGAAGGTGATGCGCTTCTCTTCGGAGCCCAGTGCCAGGTCGTGCAGCTGCTTGCCCACACGCTTTTCAAGCTTCTTGAAGCCCTGCACCGCGAGTTCGCCGTTGGTCGTACCGGACAGGGTCAGGATGGCCTCGGCCATCCGCGAGTCCGAATCGATCGCGGGGCGCCCCGCAGCAGCACCGGAGTCGAACACGCCGTGCTGGCGGGCCAGCCGCTCGGTCTCGTGACCGACGTCGAACGTGATGTTCTTGGTGGTCAACCCGAGCTTGTCAGCCAGCGGACCGACCGACACGTACTTCTCGCCGATCGCGGTGTAGTCGCGTTCGACCACCTTGAAGGCGGGCATGTTCTTACCCGGGATCGCGGGCAGGTCGGTGTTCTTCCAGTCCGGTGCGTGACCGCCCGGCTGCCCGATCTCACCCGGGGTGTCGTGGGTCAGCGCGGTGGCCACCAGATCCTTGCGGGTGTCGAGCGTGCCCTTAGACAGGCGCCCGACCTCGTCCGAGAGCAACCGGAACATCTCCCAGTCGGTCTTGGCCTCCCACGGCGGGTTGATCGCCGGAGTGAACGCGTGCACGTAGGGGTGCATGTCCGTGGAGGAGAGGTCGTGCTTCTCGTACCAGGTGGCCGCGGGGAACACGACGTCGGAGAGCAGCGTCGATGAGGTCATACGGAAGTCCGCCGAGACCAACAGATCCAGCTTGCCTTCGGGTGCCTCGTCGTGCCATACGACTTCCTGCGGCTTGGAGTTGACGTGGTCCTCGCCCAGCACGTTGTTCTGGGTGCCCAGCAGGTGCTTGAGGAAGTACTCCTCGCCCTTGGCCGAGGAGCCCAGCAGGTTGGAACGCCACAGCACCAGGGTGCGCGGCCAGTTCCGGGCGTCGTCGGGATCTTCGACGGCGAAACGCAGGTTGCCCGCCTTTAGCTGAGCGGCGATCCACTTGCCTTCGTCCTCGGCCTCCCCGGCTGCGACGGCGGCCGCGGCCTGATCGGCAACCTCCAGCGGGTTCTCGAAGAACTGCGGGTAGAACGGCATCCAACCCAGGCGCGTGGACTTGGCGACCACGTCCGCCGTGTGCATGCCGTCCAGGTGACCTTCGGCCAACGGGGACTGCAGGGACGCCGACGAGTGACCGTCCTGACGGAACTGGTCCGTGTGCATGTACCAGAACGCGGTGCCGATCATGAAGCGCGGCGGACGCGACCAGTCGCCGGCGGAGGCCATGGTGGCCCAGCCCGTGATCGGGCGGGCCTTCTCCTGGCCCACGTAGTGCGCCCAGCCACCGCCGTTTCGGCCCTGGCAGCCGCACAGCATGAGCAGCGCCAAGATCGCGCGGTAGGTGGCGTCACCGTGGTACCACTGGCAGATGCCGGCGCCCAGGATGATCATGGACCGGCCGCCCGACTTGACCGCGTTGGTCGCGAACTCGCGGGCCACGCGGATCACGGCCTCGGCCGGAACCGAGGTCACGGCCTCCTGCCAGGCCGGGGTGTAGGCGGTGTCGACGTCGTCGTAACCCGTGGCCCAGTCACCCGGCAGACCGTCACGGCCCACGCCGTACTGGGCGAGCATGAGGTCCAGGACCGTGGTCACGGTCTTGCCTGCGACCTGCGTGACGGGGACGCCGCGGTTGATCACGGAGCCCGTCCCGTCGTCGTCGACGAAGGCCGGCAGCGCGACCGGGGACACAGCGCCGTCGTAGCCGGCGGTGTCCGAGATCGACAGCGACGGCGTACGGCCCTGCAGGTCCAGGTTCCAGCGGCCCTCGTCCTGCTCGTTGTAGCGGAAGCCCATGGAGCCCTGCGGGATGAATTCCTCGCCCGTGGTGCGGTCCAGCAGGATGGTCTTGAACGCGGCATCGGCCTGGTCCTCTGCGCCCAGATCCGCTGCGGTCAAGAACTTGCCCGGGACCACGGCCCCGTCCTCGCGGGTGTCCAGGGTGATCAGGAACGGCAGGTCCGTGAACTGCTGGACGTAGTCCTCGAAGAACTCCGTGCGCTTGTCGACGAAGTGCTCCTTGAGGACCACGTGGCCCATCGACATGGCCAACGCCGCATCCGAGCCGGCCTGCGCGGGCAGCCACTCGTCGGCGAACTTGGTGTTGTCCGCGTAGTCCGGGGACACCGAGACCACCTTGGTGCCGCGGTAGCGGACCTCAGCCACCCAGTGGGCGTCCGGCGTACGCGTGACGGGGATGTTGGAACCCCACATCATCAGGTACGTCGCGTCCCACCAGTCACCGGACTCGGGGACGTCGGTCTGGTCGCCGAAGACCTGCGGCGACGCCACGGGAAGGTCGGCGTACCAGTCGTAGAAGCTGTTCATCACACCGCCGATGAGGTTGATGAACCGGGCTCCGGCGGCGTGGGACACCATGGACATGGCGGGGATCGGCGAGAAGCCGATGCAGCGGTCCGGCCCGTGCTTGGCGATAGTGTGCACGTGGGCGGCGGCCGTCATCTCGATGGCTTCCTGCCAGGAAGCGCGCACCAGACCGCCCTTGCCGCGAGCCTGCTGGAAGGTGCGGCGCTTTTCGTCGTCGTTGACGATCGAGGCCCAGGCTTCCACGGGGTCGCCGCCGACGGCGCGCTTGGCCTCGCGGTACATGTCTAGGAGCACGCCGCGGACGTAGGGATAACGAACGCGGGTGGGTGAGTACGTGTACCAGGAGAAGGCCGCACCGCGGGGGCAGCCGCGGGGCTCGTACTCGGGGCGGTCGGGGCCAACGGACGGGTAGTCCGTCTCCTGCGCCTCCCAGGTGATGATGCCGTCCTTGACGTAGACCTTCCACGAGCAGGAACCCGTGCAGTTCACGCCGTGGGTGGAGCGGACCACCTTGTCGTGGCTCCACCGGCTGCGGTAGAAGGAATCCCCGGACCGGCCACCCTCGCGGAAGACCGCGCGACCGTCGTCGGTCTCGTCCCATCGGGAGAAGAATTTTCCGACCTTGAGCAAGGCATTGGAGGCGGGGCCGTCGAGGCGGGCGGGCTCCCTGGTCTCTCCTGGAGGCATGGAAGTACTCATGCCCATGAAGCTATCCAGAAAACACCTTGGGCTCGTGGTCCGCGAGGCCTGTTGCCAGCAATTGTTCGAGTTTCCGAAAAACCCACTTGATTTCCGTCAAGGAAGGGGCCGCCACCAGTGTGTTTGCGGACAATTCGACAATTTTTACATGTCGTATTCCGCGTGATTTCCGGGGTCACCGACCCGTGGTGCGCCACCCGCCGTCGGAGCCGCCGTCAACCTCTGCTTGCTTCGCCACGGAGGCGCCCCGAGCGCCCTCGGTCGGTTCAGCATGGGCATCCGCTTCATCCGCTTCATCGGCGCCCGACTGCTTCGCGGTCTGCTTCGCCGAGGGCGTGGACAACACGGAGACCACGGCATACACGACCAGGAGCAGGAAGGCCGCGTAGTAGATCCAGATCGACGGGTAGAACCAGAACAGGGCCATGCCCCATCCCGCTGCGGTCAGGGCCGCGGCGACGACCGCAAGAATCAGCAGCGCGAGTTTGACCGTGCCGTAGGCCCCGGTCTTGGCGCGCAGCGCGTAGAAGATCGAAATGCCCGCCAGAAAGATCGGAAAGAACATCTGCCCCGTCACCACGATCGTGTCCTGGTGGTACATGTACCGCCCCAGCGCCTGAACCACGGCGACGACGGCGAGCAACAACGGGGCGATGACTGACTTCATGAACCTGTTCTCCTGGCGGGAGCGACGACGGACGGGGCCGGAACCCGAGCATCCAGTGTAGGTGGGAGCCGGCACGGTCCACCGAGGATACGGAGCCCATGATCCGGTTCCGTCCGCACCACCCGGATCGTCGGTGCCGCGTGCATGTGGTCCGGGATCTGGCACTCAGGTCAACAGTCGCACGACGACGTCCTGCCCCGACGGCACCGTTCCGCGCCCCGGGGGAAGGATCACCAGTGCGTTCACTCCCACGGCGGCAGCCAACAGATGCGACCCGTACCCCCCGACCTTCGTCAGGACCTCGCCGTCCCAGTGCGCCCGCACCACCCGCGCACGACCGGGCAGGCATTCGAACTCGTCCCCGGATCGAACCCGGACCTCGGTCCTGGTCGACGGCGCCCCCGTGACCGCGGTGAGGGCGGGCCGCAGGAACATCTCCCAAGAGACCCACGTGGAGATGGGGTTGCCCGGAAAACACACGAACGGCACGCCGTCGACCCGCGCCAGGCCCTGAGGGCCGCCGGGTTGCATGGCCACGTGGAGAAATTCGCTGAATTCCGCCACGTCCGGTCCGCTCAGGACTCGGCGCACGACCTCGAAGGCGCCCTCGGAGATGCCTCCCGAGCTGATCCAGAGGTCCGGATGCGGGGCTTCAGCGGCTTCGGGGGCCAGGAGGGCACGCAAGACGTCGTCATCGTCCGGGACGTGATGGACCGCAACGACCTCCGCCCCCGCATCCGCCAAGACTCCTCGCAGAATCGTGGCATTGGAATCGAAGATCTGCGCTGGGCCCCGGGGAGTCCCCGGCTGGACGACCTCGTCCCCCGTGGTGAGGATTCCGACGCGCAACGGCGGCCGAACGAGCACATCACCCAAGCCCAGCGCCGCGCAGGTCCCCAGGGCCAGCGGAGTGAGCCTGTCCCCTGCCCGCAACACTCTGGTGCCGCGGACGACGTCGTCGCCTGCGGGGCGTACGAACCGCCCCGGGGCCTGCCCGGCAGGAACCGACACGGTGGCCCCCTGCGCGTGGAACCCGCTCGGGCGCGCGTCCTCCACCGGGACCACGCAGTCGGCCCCGGGTGGAAGAGTCGCCCCGGTCATGACGGGAACCGCTTGGCCGGCTTCAATCGGATCGGGGGCGTGTCCGGCCGGAACCGTGGGCCCCACCCGCAACGACGTCAGGGACTCCGTGGAGTCGGCCGCCCCCGGGTTGCCAGCGGTTGCATCGACCTGTTCGTGCTGGTTCTGCAGGCCGGACGGAACCGCAGTGTCTGCGGATCGCACGGCGTACCCGTCCATCTGGGAATTGGTGAACGGAGGCAGGTCCAGACCTGCTTCCACGTCCTCCGCCAGGACCCGACCGGCCGCCTGCTCGAGCGGCAGTCGCACGGGTTCTCGCCCGAACCACGGGCTGCGCCCCAGCAACTCGGTGACCGCGCGGAGGTGATCCTCGACGCTTCTGGGCGGGGCGTGGTGACTGTGTCCGTGGTCCGTCCGGGGCCGGTCTCCGCCCGTCGCGGGCATTTCGTGGGGGCCCTTGGAGTGCTGGTGGTTGACCCGTGTCATGGAGGCCAGACTAGATGGCTCGTAGACTGACCCAACCGCCGGATTCGGCACGACAACCCGGCAGAGGTCCAGAGGAGAGGTGATCGAGGTGCCCACCGCATTGGGGATCCCCACGCTGCGCACCAAGCTCGAGCCCTCACCCGCCGACCCGGCCCGAGGCCTGGTGGACCGGTTCGGGCGGCGCGCCACAGACTTGCGCATCTCCCTGACCGACAAGTGCAACCTGCGCTGCACCTATTGCATGCCCGCCGACGGCATGGACTGGCTGCCCAAGCAGGATCTGCTCACCGCGGCCGAGATCCGCCATCTGGTCCGTGTGGGCGTGGACCGCCTGGGCGTGCGAGAACTACGCCTGACCGGCGGAGAGCCCCTCATCCGGACCGATCTCGAAGACATTGTGGCGGGTGTGCGCGCAGACCACCCCGACCTCCCGGTGTCCATCACCACCAACGCCATTGGTCTTGCCCGCCGCGCCGTCGGCCTCAAGAAAGCAGGCCTGACCCGGCTCAACGTCTCCCTGGACACCCTGGATCCGCAGACCTTCCGCTCCCTGGCCCGTCGTGACCGTCTGGCCGATGTACTGGAAGGCGTGGAGACCGCCGTCGACGCCGGGCTGACCCCCGTCAAGCTCAATGCCGTGCTGATGCGCGGGATCAACGACCACGAGGCGCCGGAGCTCCTTGCCTGGGCGCTCGAACGCGGCCTGAGCCTGCGGTTCATCGAGCAGATGCCGCTGGATGCCGATCACGGCTGGACCCGGGAAGGCATGATCACGGCTCAGGAGATCCGCGACCGTCTGAGCACGCGCTTCGATCTGTCCCCTCACCCCGCTGACCGCGACGGCGCCCCCGCCGAGCTGTGGGACGTCCGCGTCCGCCAGAGTTCCACGGAGCAGGCCCGTTCAGCCGCTGACGACGACGTCCTGGGCACCGTGGGCATCATCGCCTCCGTGACTGAGCCCTTCTGCGGCGACTGCAAGCGCACGCGCATCACCGCCGAAGGTGAGGTGCGCTCCTGTCTGTTCTCACACGAGGAGTTCGGACTCCGGGACCTGTTGCGTGAACCCCTTGCGGCCGGGGAGAGCGCGGATGAGCGTGACTCAGCGATAGCCGACCGGTGGCGTGCGGCCATGTGGATCAAGCCCGCCGCGCACGGCATGGACCACGTGGGGTTGGACTCCGCCGACTTCGTCCAGCCGGAACGTTCGATGTCCGCAATCGGAGGGTGAACATGCTGACCGTTCGCTACTTCGCCGCCGCAAAGGCCGCGACCGGCCGTTCCTCGGACCAGATCAACCTGTCCCACCTGGACGGACCGTGGACCCGCGGTGCGGTGGAGAACCACCTGGTGGAACTGCATCCTGCAGCGCCGGCCGGAGAACGCCCGCTGATCGAAGTCCTGGCCCGCAGTTCCTTCCTTCTGGACGGCCAGTCCTGCCCGACTCCGGCCTCCCCGGTGCGCGACGGTGCCGTGCTGGACGTCCTGCCCCCGTTCGCCGGTGGGTGACACCCCCGGCAACGTCAGCGCCCGCGCCGTGGTCCTTGCGGGCGGACGTTCCTCTCGACTGGGCGGCACGCCCAAGGCCCTGTTCCGCACGAACGACCGTGCGCACGGCCGGGAGGCCGAGCACGGGTCCACACTGGTCGAGCACCTGGTCGGCGACCTGCTGGAGCTGGGGCTGGGCACGCAAGCGGTCGTCGTCGTCGGACCCGAGGACCTGCCCCGCATGCCGACGCTGCGCACCCGGGAGGACCCGCCGTTCTCCGGGCCCGCCGCGGGGATCGTCGCGGGCCTGAACGCTCTGGACAAGACCCAGCCCACCCCGGCCTGGACCCTGCTGCTGGCCTGCGACATGCCCGCGGTCCGTCCCGCCGTCGTCGCACTTCTGGAGGCCGCCGCAACCTGCGCCCCGGAGGACCGCGGAATCGTGGTGATCGACGACGGTCGACTCCAACCGCTGGCAGGCATCTACCGCACGGGCGCCCTCCGCGAGGTGGTGCGCGATCAGCCCTCCGTGAACCGGTCCGTGCGCTCACTGGTGGGAACGCTGTGGGACCGGGAGCTGGCCCTCAGCGGGGTCACGGACGACGTAGACACGTGGGACGATGTCGACAGGTTCGGGTTGCTCCCACCCCGGGACTGACCGGCACGAGTCCGCCGGGTTCCGCGGCACGTGGCAGCTTCCGCACGACAAGACCCCTGAAGGAGTCGCTGACGATGACCGACGCCACCCCCACCACCGGAGCCGACGATCAGGCCCGGCCGACCGTCAAGCACGCGACCTGGGACCAGGCCCGCGCGGCCGCGCACGCTGCCGCCTCCCCGTTGCCGGAACAGTGGCTGCCGCTGGCCGAGACCATCGGGGAGACCCTGGCCCGGCCGGTGACGGCACAGACGCCACTTCCGCACTACTCGTCCTCCGCCATGGACGGCTGGGCCGTGAGCGGGCAGGGACCGTGGAGCATCGTTGTGCCGGAGCGCGCCGAAGAGGACCCTCGCCTGACCTGGGCCCGGACCGGAGACGAACCGGTCACCCGTGTCACCTCCCTGAGCGAGGGCCAGGCAACGGCGATCGTCACGGGCGGCCTGGTCCCGGAGGGCGCCACCGCCGTTCTCCGCTCCGAGTGGGGGACCGAGAACGACGGGCAGCTGTCCGTCAACGACGACGCCGCCCCAGGCGCACCGCAACCCGGCGACCACATCCGGCCCGCCGGGGAGGAAGCAGCGGTCGGTGACGTGCTGCTGGCCCCGGGTGCTCGGTTGAATCCCGCCCACATCGCCTTTGCAGCCGTGACCGGCCAGGACATGTTGCCCGTCCAACGCCGCCCGCGCGTGACCCTGCTGCTGACCGGTGACGAGGTCGACGAGTCCGGTCTGCCCGAACCCGGGCGCGTGCGCGATGCCTTCGGGCCACAGCTTCCGCAGTTCGTGCACCTCTTGGGCGGTCAGGTGGACGCCGTGCACCGCGTCGGCGATGACTTGGAAGTGTTGACCGAGCGCTTGACCGTCCCGGTCACGGGCGCGGATTCCGTGCTCGATTCCCGGGCCCAATTGATCATCACCACCGGTGGCACGGGTGGCTCCTCCGCCGATCACCTGCGCAAGGCCTTGGCGGATTCAGGTGCGCACCTGATCGTTGACGAACTGGCGCTGCGGCCCGGCCACCCGGCCCTGCTGGCCCGCATGCCCGACGACGGGCCCTTCGTGCTGGGGCTTCCCGGCAACCCACTGGCTGCCATGACGGCCCTGATGCTGCTGGGAGCCCCCCTTCTGGCGGCCTTCGGCGGCGCCGGACTGCCGCCGACCGTGGAGGTTTCCGTCACCCGGCCCGTGGACGCATTCAAGTCCGTTCGCCTGCTGCCGGGCCTGGCAGCAACCTCCGCTGCGGCCCTGGCACACGAGGCCCACCCGTGGGCCAGGAGCACCACTCCCTCGGCTGCTCCGCTGGCCTACGCGGGGTCCAACATGATGCGTGGGTTCTCCCAGGCCAACGTCCTTCTGGTCATCCCGCAGGAGGGGGTCCCGGAAGGCGGGACCGTCGTCGCCGTTCCGCTGCCCTGGTTGTGAGCCGCCCCTGGTCTGAAGGCGCCTGAGCCGCTCAGATCGTGGCGAAGTGCACGACCGCGCAGACCACGAACGTGGAGATCGCGATCATGGCGCACAGGAGTTCCACCAGGATGCCGATGCCCATGGCCTTGGCGGCGACCCAGGAGGATTCGAGCGCGGCGTTGAGGTCCTTGTGGCGGTAGGTTTCCGAGCCCAGGAGCCCGACGATGAAGCCCACGAACAGCCCGACCACCGGGATCACGAACACGCCCACCACCGCGCCGATGACTCCGAACAGGAGTGACCGGTTGGGGATCTCTCGTTTCTTGAGCCGCTGACCCGTCAGGATCCACGACGCCGACATCCCCGCGATGACCAGCGTTCCACCGAGCGCAAGCGCAACCCAGCCTTCGACGGACTGCACCACGAACGCCCAGATCAGCAGCCCGATCAGGATCGTGACCGACCCGGGCAGGACGGGCACGATGATGCCGACGGTGCCCACTGCGATCAGCAGGACCGTGACGATGGTGGCGATGATCTCCGGTGTCATGCCGACCATTGTTCCTCACCCGCGGGCACCCAGATCCGCAAGCGCCGTCATGGCAGCGTTGTGACCGCCCATGCCGTGCACTCCCCCTCCGGGCGGGGTCGATGACGAGCACAGGTACACACCCGGGGCCCCGGTCCGGTACGGGTTGAGCACGGCAGTGGGACGGAAGACCTGTTGGAGGCCGGCGAGGGACCCGCCGCCGATGCTCCCACCGACCAGATTCGCGTTCATCGCCTCCAGGTCTCGCGGGCTGTGGTCAACGCGGTGAACGATGCGCTCGCGCAGCCCCGGCGCGAACCGCTCGATCTGCTCGATCACCCGGTCCCCCGCGAGGTTCGGATTCTTCGAGGGCCCCCGGTGGCCGTGGGGGACGTGGGCGTAGGCCCACAGGATGTGCTGTCCGGCCGGGGCCCGTGACGGGTCGACGGCGGTGGGCTGGGTGGCCATGACGAAAGGCCTCTCCGGCAGGGTCCCGTTGGCCGCCAAGCGTTCCGCACGGTTGATCTCCTCCAGGGTCCCACCGACGTGCACCGTTCCCGCGTTGGCGATGCGTGGGTCGTACCAGGGCACCGGTCCGTCCAGGAGCAGATCGACCTTGTGGACCGCCGCGCCGTAGCGCCAGCGGCTGAGCGACCGGCGGTACCGGGGCGGAAACTCTAAGCCCTTCAACCGCAGCATCTGTTGTGGGGTCAGGTCCAACAGAACGACGCCGGGGTTCCCCAGGTCCCGAAGATCATCGACCCTCCGGCCCGTCTCGATCCGCCCGCCGCGTGCGGTCAGTTCAGCCACGAGCGCGTTGACGACGGACTGGGTGCCGCCCCAGGCCACGGGCCAGCCGTTGACCGCCGCCAGCGTGTTGAACATGACCGCGAAGGCACTGGTCAACGGCGCCGTCATGGGCAGCGTCGCGTGCGCAGCCGATCCCGCCAGGAGTCCACGCGCCTGTTCCGAGCGGAAGGCCCGAGCCATCCAGGAGACCGGCCACGGTGCGCGCAACCCGAATGCCGCCATGGCCAGAGGGTGCTCGGGCCACCGCGCGAGGGGACCGAGAGAATCAGCCAGGATGGCCTGGATGTTCGCTTGCGGGCCTGCGTGCAGAGACCGCCAGGCTGCGGCGTCGTCGCCCAAACCATCCGCAGTCCGTGCCAGGTCCGGGAACAGCAGCCCCGGGTCCTGACCGTCCAAGGGATGGGCGGCAGCGACCTGCGGGGACAACCAGTGCAGGCCGTGGGTTTCCAGGTCCAACGCGTCGAAGGCCGGTGATGCCGCCCCGAACGGGTGGCACGCAGCCCCCAGGTCCACCACGGTCCCGTCTCCCAACACGGGTGCCGAGCGGGCCGCGCCGCCCACGGTGGACTGCGCCTCGAGCACAGTGACCTGCAGTCCGGCTCGGGCCAGGAAACACCCTGCGGTCAGGCCGTTCGGCCCGGAACCGACGACGACGGCTTCCACCACAGGACCTCCAGAGGGACAGGGACGGGACCTCCTTCCACCATCCTCGACGACGGCGCTCAGGACCAATTTGATAAGTTGTATTTCTTGTCCAGTACTTGTCCAAGCAAGCAACGAGCTAATCCTGCACAGGAGAACCCGTGAGCACCACAGAAAGTGCACCACCGTCCGATCTCCCCGAACAGACCGATCCTGACGCCGTCGACACCCCGAATGCGGATACCGAGTCGACCCCCGGAGAGTCCACTGAATCGGCCTTCGACGTCTCCCCCGAGACGGCCCAGGAACGTCAGCAGCACCTGCTGACCCGCCTCAAGGAATCCCTGACCCGCCCCGAACCCGAGATCCGCAAGGGTCTGGACAAGGTGGTCTTCGGCATCGCCGGCATCCTGGCCCTCGCCTTCATCACCTGGGGCTTCGCCAGCAGTGAGAGCCTCGGGGTCTTCTCGTCCAACGCCCTTGCGTGGACCATGTCCAACTTCGGTTGGCTCTTCGTCATCTCGGCCACGGTTTTCGTGGTCTTCGTGGTCTTCGTGGTCTTCATCGCCCTGTCCCGTTTCGGGCAGATCCCTCTGGGGCGCGACGGCGAGAGCCCGGAATTCCGGACGACCTCCTGGATCGCGATGATGTTCGCGACCGGTATGGGCATCGGTTTGATGTTCTACGGCGTCGGCGAGCCCCTGTGGTTCTACATGTCACCCCCGCCCGGCACGGTTGACGGTCAGACCGTCGAGGCCGCCGCGACGGCCATGGGAACCACACTGTTCCACTGGACCATCTACCCGTGGGCCATGTACGCCCTGGTCGGTCTGGGCATGGCCTACGGCACGTTCCGTGTGGGCCGCTCCCAGCTGTTCTCCTCCATGTTCACGTCCCTCTTCGGCCACAAGGCCGTCAACGGCGTGGGCGGAAACATCATCAACATCCTGGCCATCGCGGCCACGCTGTTCGGTTCCGCCTGTTCGCTGGGCCTGGGTGCACTGCAGATCGGCGGTGGCCTTCAGGCTGCCGGGCTGTTCGAACAGATGTCGTCGGTCATCCTGGTGGCCATCATCGCCATCTTGACCGCCTGCTTCGTGGCCTCCGCGGTCTCAGGCGTGGAGCGCGGCATCCAGTGGCTGTCCAACATCAACATGGTGCTGGCCGTGCTGCTGGCCGTGATCGTGTTCATCGGCGGCCCCACCCTGTTCATCCTGAACATCATCCCGTCGGCCATCGGCAACTTCATCTCCGAGCTGCCGGGCATGGCTTCCCGCACCTCCGCCGTGGGCGACGAGACGGTGGCCGAATGGCTGTCCTCCTGGACGATCTTCTACTGGGCGTGGTGGATCTCCTGGACGCCCTTCGTGGGCATGTTCATCGCCCGTATCTCGCGTGGGCGCACTGTCCGCCAGTTCATCGCGGGCGTGATGTTCGTGCCGTCGATCGTGTCCCTGATCTGGTTCGCGATCTTCGGTGGCGGTGCCATCGGTCTGCAGGAGCGCGCTGAGCGCGCCGGTGACACCGGCTCCATGCTGGCCCAGCAGACGGCCGAAGGCCCGGATCTGAACTTCGACCTGATCCTCTTCGACCTGCTCAACGCCCTGCCGGTTCCGCAGGTCGTCACGGTGATCCTGATGGTTCTCGCGGTGATCCTGGTGGCGATCTTCTTCGTCACCGGTGCCGACTCGGCCTCGATCGTCATGGGCGGCATCTCGGAGAACGGGTCGGTCGAACCGTCCAAGGGCTCCGTGGTGTTCTGGGGCGTGGCCACCGGTGCCGTTGCCGCAGCCATGTTGCTTGCGGGTGGCTCCGACCCCAGCGAGGCTCTGAACGGCCTGAAGAACATCACGATCGTCTCGGCCTTGCCGTTCGTCGTCGTGATGCTCCTGCTGTGCGTGGCCATCTACAAGGACCTCAGCAACGATCCGCTGGTGCTGCGCCATCAGCTGGCGCGTCAGGTCCTGGTGGATTCGGTCACGACCGCCACCACGTCCACCGACGGCGAGGAGATCGAGACCATCGAGCTGCAGACCTCGAGCGGGAACACGGAGCAGATCCCCGTCATCCACAGCGATGACGACGGGGTGGTCATCCGCAGCCGGACCATGGGTGTTCCCGGTTCCGCACCCCTGGGTGAAGTGAGCGAACGGAACGACGGCGACAAGCGCTGAGCGTTCACCGTCCGAAAACGCCGACATCCCGGTCAGCCGAGGCCCACTTCATGGCCTACGCTGACCGGGATGTCTGCTTCCTCAGCCAAATCCCCCAAGCGCGCCAAGTCCACGAAGTCCGCCACTTCGCGGCGCTCACGCACCCCGGGCTCCAAGGGAGCCTCAGCCGGGCGCGCAGGCAAGGCACGCGGTGCACTCACCAACAACTGGTTGCCCTTCACCGCGGTGGGTCTGCTGGTGATCGGGGCCGTGGGGGCAGTCATCCAGAACACGAACCCCACCTGCGCCGACCGGAACGGTGTGATCCCTGAGGACTGGTCCGACGACGTCGTGAACGCCGCGGAAATCTCGGGCTTCTCTCCGTCGGTCATCGCCGCTCAGATCCAGACCGAGAGCAATTGGGATCCGGAGGCCGAGAGCCCCGTGGGCGCGGAGGGCCTGGCACAGTTCATGCCCGAGACCTGGGACCAGTACGGGCAGGGTGAAGCCACCAGCCCGGAGGCCTCCATCGCTGCGCAAGGCCACTACCTGCGCGATCTGCGGCGCATGATGGCCCAGCTCGAGCCCGCCGACGAGCAGGAGGAGCTCGATCTGGTGCTGGCCGCGTACAACGCCGGACCGACCGCCGTCCTGGAAGAGGGCGGGGTCCCGGAGTTCGAGGAGACGGAGAACTACGTCTCGCAGATCAACGAACTGGCCGGCACCCGCTACGCCGACGTCTGCACGGGCTGAGCCCGCGCCCGGCAGCGCCGCGACGGACGCCACCGAGCCAGGCCGATCCCGCTGACCCGGTGGCGTCCGCACGGGTCAGTCCTGGATGGAGGCTCGCATGGTTCGCAGCGCGACCGACAGGGCCGCGAGATCCGCGGCGGGATCGCCGGTCTCGCTCGCCGCGATGTCCTCCAAGGTCGAGCGCAGGCGAGTCAACTGGATCTGGTTCTCCCGCTCCCACGTGTCCACGTGGTCCTCGGCCGTCTCTCCCTCGGCCTGCAGGGCTTCAGCGGCCATCGACACCAACGTGGTGTAGACGTCCTCCCGCATGGACATGCGCGCCAGTGACTCCCACCGGGTGGTCTGCGGCAAGGCCCCGATGCGCTTGAGCAGCGCTTCGATGCCGAACCGGTCGTAGAGCAGGAAGTAGACCCGGCCCACCAGTTCCAGGTCCTCCCCCGCCTGGCTGCCCAGACGCACGACGTCCAGCAGTGGGTAGGAATCCAGGATCCAGGACCATTCCCGGGCGAGCTCCTGCGGGACGCCCTGGCGTTGGGCGATCTCCAACAGTTCGTCGTCCCGGGTCGCGGACTCATGCCCCAACAGCACAGTGTCACTGCTGCGCAGTCCGGCGATCGGCGCGTAGCGCTCGGTGACCTCGGCGATCGGCTGCGCCGTCTCCCTGCGCCGCACGAGCCAGCGCACCGCGCGGTCCACCAAGCGCCGCTGGTCCTGGAGCATCCGCACCCACAGTTCCGTGGGGATCTCCGCGGGGAGGTGGGCCACCGCGTCCAGGTAGGGATCGACGTCGAAAATCTCCACCGTGGCCAGGAACGCCTTGGCGAGTTCACCCGCCGAGCAGGAGGATTCGTCCATGGCACGGAAGGCGAAAGTCGCGCCGCCGACGTTGATCATGTGGTTCGCGGCGATCGTGCACACGATCTCGCGACGCAGCGGGTGGGTCTGGAGATCGCCGCCGAAGCGCTCCAGCACCGGCGCCGGGAAATAGGCATCCACCACCCGGTCGGTCCAGGGGTCCTCCGCCAGGTCCGACTCCACCAGCGCCTCGGAGAGCTGGATCTTGGCGTACGCCGTGAGCACGGACAGTTCGGGGGAGGTCATGGTCTCTCCCGCGGCGATGCGCTCCTCCATGGCGTCCGTGGACGGGAGGTACTCGATGGCCCGGTCCAGGTCGGCGGTGTCCTCCAGCCAGTCCATGAGGCGTTCGTAGGTCACCATGTAGTCGTCGGCTTTCCACCGGTCCACGGTGAGGGTGACGTTCTGCGCCACGTTGGTGCGCAACACCAGATCGGCGACCTCATCGGTCATGGACTCGATGAACTGCGCCCGGTCCTCTTCCGACAGACGCCCGGCGGTGACCATCCTGTCCACCAGGATCTTGATGTTGACCTCCCGGTCGGAGGACTCCACACCGCCCGAATTGTCGATGGCATCGGTGTTGATCAGCACGTCGTTGCGCGCCGCCTCGATCCGGCCGAGCTGGGTGGCACCCAGGTTGCCGCCTTCACCGACCACCTTGACCCGCAGCTGCCGCCCGTCGACCCGGATGGCGTCGTTGGCCTTGTCCCCGACCTCGGCGTGCGATTCCTCAGAACCCTTGATGTAGGTGCCGATACCACCGTTGTAGAACAGGTCCGCCGGTGCCTGCAGGATGGCCCGGATGAGCTCGATCGGGGACAGGGCATCGGTGCCGTCCGGCAGGTCCAGGGCCGCCCGGACCTGCTCGGTGACCGGCACGGACTTGGACTGGCGGGAGTAGACCCCACCACCCTCGGAAATCTTGGCGACGTCGTAGTCCTGCCAGGAGGACCTGGGCAGCCCGAACAACCGCTCCCGCTCCGCGTAGGACACGGCTGGGTTCGGGTTCGGGTCCAGGAAGATGTCCCGGTGGTCGAAGGCCGCGACCAACTTGATGTGTTCGGACAGCAGCGTCCCGTTGCCGAACACGTCCCCGGACATGTCGCCCACGCCCACCACGGTGAAGTCCTCCGTCTGGGTGTCGTGACCGAGTTCGAAGAAGTGTCGTTTCACGGATTCCCACGCGCCACGAGCTGTGATGCCCATGGCCTTGTGGTCGTAGCCGACCGAGCCACCGGAGGCGAAGGCGTCGCCCAACCAGAAACCGCGTTCCAGGCTGATCGCGTTGGCCGTGTCCGAGAATCGGGCCGTGCCTTTGTCCGCGGCGACCACCAGGTAGGAGTCGTCACCGTCGCGGCGAATCGTGCGGTGAGGCGGCACGGTGCGGTCTTCGCCGTCGCCGGTACTGATCTCCAAGTTGTCCGTGACGTCCAGCAGCGCGCCAACGAACTCCTTGTAGGCATCCTCGCCCGCAGCCCCCCAGGCCTCCCGGTCCACGGACGGGTCCGGCAGCTGCTTGGGGTAGAAGCCACCCTTGGCGCCGTTCGGGATGATCACCGCGTTCTTGACCATCTGGGCTTTGACCAGCCCCAGGACCTCGGTGCGGAAATCCTCCTGACGATCGGACCACCGCAGGCCGCCGCGGGAGACCGGGCCGAAGCGCAGGTGGGTGCCCTCCACCCGCGGGGACCACACCCAGATCTCATGGGCCGGGCGAGGCAACGGTGCCACGGAGATCCTGCGTGGGTTCAGTTTGAACGCGATGGCCGGCCGGTCCGGCTTGTAGGCGTTGGTCCGCACGGTGGCGTCCACGACTTCCACCAGTGCGCGCAGGAACCGGTCGGCGTCCAGCGTGGGGACGTTCTCGAGTTCCGCGGTGACCCGGTCGTGGGCCTCACGACGCGCGGCCGCCCGGGCCTCGGCGTCGTCGTCGCCACCGGAGGTGGTGAACAGGTCGGGGTCGAAGGAGGTCTCGAACAGCTCGACGACAGCGCGCGTGACACCCGGGTGGGCCAACAAGGTGTTGGCCATGAAGTCGAAGGAGTGCGGGACCCCGAGCTGTAGCAGGTATTTCACGTAGGCACGCAGCACGGCGATGGTCCGCCAGTGCAACCGCTCGGCGAGCACCAACCGGTCCAGCGCATCGGACTCCGAGCGGCCGGAGAGTACCGCACACAGGACCTCTTCGATCAGGTCCTCCGTCCGGGCCTCGTCCGGGCCCACCGGGTCGACGCCCGCGGGCAGTTCCACACCGAAGTCATAGAGCTGGAACTCACGCCCGTCGGCCGGGGTGATCTCGTAAGGCTTCTGGTCCAGCACGGTCATGCCCAGGTTCTGTTCCATCGGCAGCAACTCGGTCAGACTCAACCGGCGGGTCAGGTAGATGTTGACCCGCACCTGGCCCGGGACTTCCGCGGGTTCGCCCGCCTCTCCGATGGTGGCCACACGGACCTCCGCCGGAAGATCCGGGTCACGGCCGGAGAGCATCTCGCAGCGCTGGAGGTCCGCCACCGCCTCGTCGATCTCGTAATCCGCCCGGTAGGCCGGGGGGAAGGCCTCTGCCCAGGCGTAGGCGTACTCGCGGGCCTGCTCCTCGTCGAATTCCTCCCCGATCGCGCGCACCAAGGCGTCGGGCCAGGACCGCACGGCCGAACGGACCCTGGACTGTAGATCGGCCATGTTGACCGGGGGCGGGGTGTCGCTGGGCAGCCGCAGGCGGAAGAACAACCGTGCCAGGGAGGACGAGGACAACCGGATCTGGAAGTCCACGTCCGTGGCCTGGTAGAGATCCACCAGGACCTCCTCGATGCGCTGCCGCACGGAGGTGTTGTACCGATCCCGCGGCACGTAGATGACCGCGGAGACGAAGCGTCCGAACAGGTCCGGGCGCACGAAGGTCTTGGTCACGCGCCGCTCGTCGAGTCCCAGAACGCCCTCGGCCACTTCTTGCAGCTCCGGCACGGACATGTGCAGGAGCTCGTCCCTGGGGTACTCCTCCATCAGGCTCAGCAGGTCGCGGGCGGAGTGGGAGTCCTCGCGGAAGCCGAACCGCCGAGTCACGGCGTCGATCTTGCGCCGCACCCACGGGGTCTCCTGCGCAGGGGTTGAGTAGGCCTTGCGGGCGAACAGCCCGATGATCAGGTATTCACCGTTGACCCGGCCCTCGTCGTCGAAGCGCCTGACCCCGATGTAGTCCAGGAACTCGCTGCGATGGATCTCCGAGCGGGCGTTGGCCTTGGTCACGAACAGGGTTTCCCGGTCCTTGGCGTGCTCCTGTGCCTGGCTGGTGAGTCGACTACGGTGCGTCCCCTCCCCGGATTCGCTCAGCAGGCCCAAACCGGTGTCCGGGCGGGACTCCAGGTACAGCTGGTCGTCGGGCCCGTTGAGGTCGTACTCCTTGAAGCCCATGAGGACGAAGTTCGCGTCCAGGATCCAGCGCAGGAACTCCTGGGTCTCCGTGACGTCCCCCAGCCCCAACCCGTCGGACCTGTCCCGGTCGGCAAGTCCGTCCAGGGAACCCACCAGGTTCTCGACCGCGGCCCGCAGTGCGTTCTGGTCGTGCGAGATCAGTGCGACGTCGGCCAGGACGGGCCGCAGCGTTTCGACGAGCTGTTGGGCCGATTCGTCGTCGCACTCGCGGGTGAGCACCACCTGGACCCAGGATTCGACGGCGGTCCGCTCCCCCAGCCCGCCCACGGCCGGGATCGTCTGAGTGTCCCCGCTGGAATGCGCCGCGAAGTCCGGGACCTCGCCCACGGAGGTCAGGACGCCGTCGTCGTCGCGGGTGACAAGCAGGATGGGGTGGACCACCAGTCGAGCACCGCCCCAGTTCCGCGCGATCTGGGTGTTGATCGTGGACACGACGAACGGGACGTCGTCCGTGACCACGTAGAGCACCGACCGCTGCGGCTCCCGTTCGACCTGGATGAGGGTCTCCCCCGGAGCACGCCGGTTCGCCAGCGCGCGGTGGTGCCTGGCGCGCTCGACCAGGGATTCGACGGGCCGGGAGGTCAGGTCCTCGGCCGAGACGTTGTCGTAGTAGGCCTGGATCCAGGCGTCCGGACCGGTGAACTGCGGCCGCCGGCCGACCACGGGAATCACGTCGGTTCGGTCCGAGACCTCTGAACGGTAATGGTCTTGTGTCACTGCTCGATCACGCCTTTGTGAGGGATTGTGAGGTGGCGACGGGCGACGGGCGACGGTGGCCGTCCGGGCCCGCGCACGGTAGGAGACGACACTCACCCTAGTCGTGATCAGCACTTTTCCCAGGGCCCGCAGTTCACTCCCCGGTCACAACGCCGACTTCCTGACATTTCCGCATGTCAACTGATAGTTACTGGCGCGTTCCTAGCGTGGGCCGGGTCAGTGGTCGACTCCACGAGGGTCGACTGACCTCTTCCCACGTAGCTGGAGGCGACTGTGCACCGTGCTGGATCGAGCCATCCGACGAACACCCCGTACCGCACCGACCGACCCACCCGCCGTCCACGTTTTCTGACCCGAGTCCTGGCTTGCTGTGTAGCGTCGATGTTGTTCGCGGCAGGCACGCCCCCGGTACACGCAACCGACAGCGAGGATCCCATGACCGATTCGAACCAGTCCCGCACCACCGACGAGTTCGAGCTACAGGCACACCGCGCGGGCCGGGGGCACTGGACGGAGAACTCCCTCCACGCCACCGGCCGCTCCCTGGACACGGGGGTCGGCGCCGTGGAAGTGGACACCCAACTGACCCGAGACGGCGTGGTGGTCGTGTGGCACGACAGCACTCTGCAGGCGGACAAGTGCCGCGACACCGGGCCGGTCACGGACGGTGACCCGGCATACCCGTACGTCGGTGACCACCTGCGCGACCTGACTCTGGAACAGATCCAGTCGGTGGACTGCGGATTCCAACCGGCCCCGGGCTTCCCGGACCAAGAGGTCGTGACCGGGCACCGCATCGCCCCGCTCAGTGAGTTCCTGGCCCTCGCCCGCGAGCGCGGCGCAGAAAGCATGTGGTGGAACATCGAGATCAAGATCGAGGACCCCTCTGACGCCGCCGAGCGGAACCTGCACACGGATGCAGTGCTCCAGGAGGTCTACGCCGCCGGTGACCCGGGCAGAACGCAGATCCAGTCCTTCGACTGGGCGGTGCTGGACAGGGTGGCCGTCACCGCACCCGAGGTGCGTCTGGGTGCGTTGGCGACGGCGAAGAACCCCAGCGGCGCCGGGCAGAACCCGCAGGAGGTTGCCCGCCGCGGGTATGACGTGTGGGTCCCGAACCACACCATCCCGTCGGAGGACGACATCGCCGAGGCCCATGACCTGGGACTCAAGGTGGTGCCGTGGACGGTCAACGACGCCTCGGACATGCAGCGGTTGATGGACTGGGGCGTGGACGGGCTGATCACGGATTATCCGTGGCAGTTGCGGGAGATCATGGCCCAGCGTGGCATGAGTCTTCCGTCCCGGTACCCCGCCGTGTGACTCACGGCGGGCACCCGCCCGGGGTCACGCGGTGGTCCGCCCTCCCGGGGGGTCACGCGGTGGGCACGGAGAGCAGCCCCTCGTCCACCGGAACCACTTCCGCGTTCTTGACCCGCACGGGCTCGGTGTCCTGCAGGTGGGCCACCGTGAAGCGGATGAGGGCCCCGTGGGCCACCAACAGGACGTTGCGTTGGGGGAACTCGCGTTTCACCTGGTGAAGCACGGCCAGTGCCCGGTCGACGACCAGGTGTTCGAGCTCGGCACCTTCCAGAAGGCGGTCGTACTCCGTGGGCGTGATGCCCTCGATGGACAGCCCCTCACTGGGGCCGAAGGACCGTTCGACGAGCCCGGGGTAGGTTCCGCCCAGTTCCACGCCGAGTTCACGTGCCACGATCTGCCCGGTTTCGCGGGCCCGGACCAGCGGGGAGGTGACCACCAGGTCCCACCCCGGGTCCATTCCCCGCATGCGTTCGGCGGCCTCCACCGCTTGCGCCCTGCCGGTCCGGTTGAGGGGGATGTCCGATCCCCCTTGCAGACGCTGCGCGCGGTTCCAATCGGTTTCACCGTGGCGCATGAACGCGAGCATGCGGTTGCCTCCTGGGCTCTGGGACGGGACGTGACTCGGCGATAATGTCGACATGCAACCAGCCGATGCCTCATCCTCCATTGTCTCCGACCACGACGCGCACGGCACGGCTCACGGCGAGAGACTCACCACACGGTTGGTCTACGGGGCCATGGCGCTGGGCGGCTCCTGGGACGGGGCCGATCTCACGGACCAGGAGTTCGCACACGGTTTCGCCGCTCTCTCGGCGGCTCATGACGCCGGATTCCGCGTGATCGACCTGGCCGACATCTACACCGCGGGGAAGTCCGAGTCCGTCGTCGGGCAGTGGTTGGCCGAGAACCCTGTCCGCCCGGAACTGACCCTGCAGACCAAGGCCGGCATCCGCCTTCCGGGCAACACCGCGCCGGAGGATGCACCCGTCCACTACCGCCTGGACCGTGCCACGTTGCGTGACGGGTTGGAAGGATCCCTGGCCCGGCTGGGCGTGGACGCGGTGGACCGGTTCCTGATCCACCGCTGGGACCCCCTGGTCGACGTCGCCGAGGTGGGCACCGTCCTGGACGAACTGGTGGAGGAAGGACTGACCCGCGGCATCGGCGTCTCCAACGTCTCCTGGTACCGACTGGACCTGCTGCAACGCCACCTGCACCACCCGGTGGAGGTGGTGCAGTCCCAGTTGAGCCTGGGGCACCGGGACTTCGTGGAACGCCAGATCCTTTGGGACCACCCGGACGGCACCGCGGTGGACTTCAGCGAAGAACTCCTGGACGAAGCCGCCGCCTCCGGCGTCGAGATCCAGGCCTGGGGCGCTCTGGACCAGGGTCGGTACACCAGGGAGCCGCAGGACAGTGCCGATTCGGCCACCGCGGATCTGGTCCGTCAGATCGCCACGGACCTGCGCTGCTCCCCGGAAGCCGTGGTCCTGGCCTGGATCATGCGCCTGCCGCAGCGGGTCCGGCCCGTGATCGGTTCCGCCGATCCCGGCCGGATTCGGGCCTGCGCCGAGGCCGACCGCGCACTGGCGGTCCTCACGTACGAGCACTGGTACGCGCTGCTCAACAGTGCCCGCGGTCGCAATATCCCCTGACGGCGGCTCGGCCACGCATACTTGGCACAGACACTTCAACGGGCTCCGCATGGGCCCTCGACGATTGGCTGGACACACCATGGACTCCCCTGTTCTCGGCTCCCTGCTCTACTCGGCTGCGGCCGCTGCTTCCTATGGGCTTGTCGGGTTGGTCCTGCTCGCCCTGGGGTACGTGATCATCGATTTACTGACCCCCGGCAAGTTGCACGAGCTGGTGTGGACACAGCGCAATCGCGGAGCGGTTCTGGTCCTGGGTTCCTCGATCCTGGCCATGGGGTGGATCGTGCGGGCGGCAATCCTCAGCTCGGCCTCCGTCCTGTGGCTGGGCCTGGTGTCCACGCTGGTCTACGGCGTGATCGGCCTGGTTCTGATGGCCGTGTCCTTCTTCCTCATGGACCTCCTGGCCCCCGGAAAGCTGGGCGCGCTGATCGTGGACGACGACGACCGCCTGCACCCCGCGGTGTGGATCACGGCGGCCACGCACGTGGCGGTCGGCCTGGTGGTGGCGGCAGCCATCGCCTGATCCAGCTGCGTGTTACAGACCTGAGCGGTACTTGCCGCAACGTTCTTGCCGTCGTCGAGCAACTCACGTAATTTGCAGTCGAAACACGCGTTGGTTGACGAGCTCTCCCCCCAGTCGCCCGGTTCGATCCGACGCGGGGAGAGGAGAAGCCTTGAACGGCCAACCCCGGGGGCACCACCCCCACGCGCAGAACACCCTTCACCTGGACCGTGATTTCCCGGCCCCGGCAGCGGCACCTCAACCGCCGGACGTGCACGAGGCTCTGAGCTTCGAGCGCAACGGCGACCTGTTGCCCGCGGTGGAAGCAACCACCGTGCAGGTCCCGGGGCACCCGGACGTCACGGTCGAACTCCGCGTTCTCGACGGCGGCCACCAAGTGGTCCTCACCGTCCGGGACCAGACCTGGGTGGAAACCCTCCTGGACCACGACGCGAACGCACCGTGCCTGCCCATCAGTCAGCGGCACGACGATCCCGTCAGCGGGGACCTGGTGTACGAGGCCCGCTGCACCGTGACCGGGCATTCACCGCGGGGGCTGCGCAGGCAGCGCAAGCGTGCGCAGGAGACCTGCGCGTCTGCGACCGGTTCCATCATCGTGGGCGCGGGCACCGAGAAGGCGGTCGGCCTGTGCGTCTTCGGCTTCAACGACGACGACGAACTCCTCTGGCGCTCCTGGCGCGTCCTGCCGGGGCAGAACCGGCTCGCCCACACCGTCACGACCGTGTGGTTGTCGGCCTTCAGCTCGGCCCTTCGCCGTGCGGGCTGACACCTGATCCGCTGCTATCGTCGCCCGTGGCGACGGCAGCGTGGCCGTCGTGTTCCGTCGGCACGTAGGAGATCAGATGCGCACGTCCATTGCCACCGTCTGCCTGTCCGGAACCCTGGAGGAAAAGCTCGACGCCGTGGCCTCCGCCGGTTTCGACGGTGTGGAGATCTTCACTCAGGACCTTCTGGTGTCGCCGACCGCTCCCGAGGAGGTCCGCGCCCGGGCCGCGGACCTGGGGCTGTGCCTGGACCTCTACCAGCCGTTCCGCAACGGTGTGGAGCTGGCCCCGGACAAGTTCGACGACGCCCTGCGCCGCCTGCGCCGGACCGCTGAGCTGATGAACCGGTTGGGAACCCCCACGCTGCTGGTGTGCTCGAACGTTTCACCCGATGCGGTGGCCGATGACGACCTGGTGGCCGAGCAGCTGCACCGCATGGGCGAGGTTGCCGCGGAGCACGGCGTGCGGCTGGCCTACGAGGCCCTGGCCTGGGGCACCCACGTGAACGGTCATGACCACGCCCACCGGCTGGTTCTGGCAGCCGATCACCCCAATGTGGGGACCTGTCTGGATTCCTTCCACATCCTGTCCCGCGGCGGGGACCCGGCGTCGATCCAGGACATGGACGGGGACAAGATTTTCTTCGTGCAGCTCGCGGACGCACCCCTGATGCGCCTCGACGTGCTCTCCTGGTCGCGGCACCACAGGGTGTTCCCGGGCGAAGGGGATTTCGACCTGGTGGACGTGATGACGCGCCTGGTCCGTTCCGGGTACTCGGGGCCGGTGTCCTTGGAGATCTTCAACGATTCCTTCCGGCAGGCCGACGTCGCACGCACCGCCGTCGACGGATTGCGTTCACTGCGCTGGCTCGAGGACCGGACGCGTTCGGCCATGGCACAGGAACTGAACGGTCCCGATTCCCCGGGCGCCCAAGGTGCCGCCGGCGCCACGGACCGGCTCCAACTCCAGTCCCTGCCCCGGATCTCGGCTCCGGCCGGCTGGGACTTCGTGGAACTGCGCACCACGGACCTGGGTGACACCACGCGGCTGCTGCACCGCCTGGGCTTTCGGCTGGGTGGCCACCATCGCAGCAAGGACGTTCAGGTGTGGTTGCAGGGCGACGTGCGGGTCGTGGTCTCCGAGGCCGGTGAGGGCACGCGCCGTGAGCCTCATCTGGATCCCCGCGAGCGCCCCGATCACCGCCCGGTTGCGGAGATCGCCGGTCTGGGGTTCGAGGTCGAGGAGCCGGCAGCGGCCTACCAACGCGCGCTGCAGCTCGGTTCCGACCCCGTGGACCGCAGTGAGCTCCCCGGGGAGGCAGTTCTGCGGGGAGTCTGGGCACCGGACGGGACGGAGGTCTTCTTCGGCCCGTCGCCGGGTTCCGGGGTCCCCGCCTGGCTCGAGGAGTTCGGTGTGGAGTCGGAGACAGCCGGTTTCACGGATCTCATCACCGGCATCGACCACGTGAACGTGGCCCAGAAGTGGCAGCACTACGACGAAGGCGTGCTGTTCTACACCTCCGTGCTGGCACTGGAGGCCACGCCTGCGCAGGAGGTCCCCGGACCGTCCGGTCTGGTCCGTTCCCAGGTCATGCGGAGCCCCGACGACGCGGTGCGCATGCCTCTGAATCTTGCGCCGACCGCGGCGGAACAGGGCTCCTTCGTGGGGGTCGCCTACCCCGAACACATCGCCTTGGCCTCCACCGATGTCCGAGAGGTGGCCCGCCGCGCGATGCGCCGCGGACTCGACTTCCTGACCGTGCCGGAGAACTACTACGAGGACCTGGTCACCAGGTTCGACCTGGACCCGGAGACGGTCACCGAGCTACGCGAGTTGAACTTGCTCTACGACCGCGACGAGCACGGCGAGTTCCTGCACTTCTACACCCGCACCCTGGGCGACCTGTTCATGGAGGTCGTCGAGCGGCGCGGGTACCGGGGCTTCGGCGCGGAGGACGCCCCGGTCCGGCTCGCCGCCCAGTACCGCCTGCAGTCCCGGGAACCCTCAGCGGAACAGCGCGGGGCCTGACCAGGGCTCCAGGACGGCCTGCTGCTCCTTGGTCAACCGCAGGACCCGTTGGGTGGCGGGATCGTAGAAAGCCAGCTGGGTGTGGGCGCGCACGCACACCTCGCCGGTGGCCGAATCATGGATCTCGATGCCCAGGATCAGCGCGGCACCGGCGGCCTTGACGATCCACACGCGCACGGGTGCGGGCACGTTGCGGTACTCAAGCGCCTTGAGGTACTTGATGCGGTGTTCGGCGATCAACGCCTGGGTCCCCTCCGGCAGGCTGTCGAAGAGCGGGACCACGGGTGGGACCACCTGGTCGCCGGTGCCCACGGGAATCCCGAAGGCCGCGATCCGGGCCTCCTCCAGCATGCGGACCACCTCCACGTTGTTCACGTGTCCGTAAGGGTCCATGTCACCCCACCGCATGGGGATCTGGACCAGTGTTCCGGGCTCGTCCAGCGCCCCGTTGTCCAGGCTGCCGCCATCCGCTGCAGCCCCGGTGTGAGAAAGATCCTGGGGGTCAGGCGTCGTCATCGGTGGGTAATTCTCCTTATGATTCGGGCGGGCCAGGCGAACGCCGACGTGCGGCGATGTGCTCTTCGCAGGGCCTGATCAACATTATCCGCGGTCACGGGCCGCAGTTTCACGGGGAAAGTACCGGCACGACGACGGGGAAGGTTCCGGAATGAAGACACTGGTGCGACGCCGATGGCGAGTGCTTGGCACCGTCCTGGGGACCGGCGTCGTGCTGGCCTGCACCTGGGCCCTCGTGTGCACGGGCGTCATGCTGCACCCAGACGTCACCGAGAACCCTGAACCAGCCGATGCCCTGTTGGTCCTGGGGCCGCCGGACCCCAAGCGGATCGAGGTGGCCGCAGAGATCATGAACGCCGGGCTGGCACCCGTGGCCGTGGTGGCCACCCCCGATCCGGTGACCGGAACCTGGCCGTCCGATGCGGACTTCATCCGGAACCAGTCGTACTGCGACTCCGATCTGCCCTACGAGGTCATCTGTTTCAAGCCGGATCCCTCGACCACTCAGGGTGAGGCGATCAAGTTGCGGGAGCTGGCGGAAGAGCGAGGGTGGGACAACGTGATCGTCCTGACCTATCGCCCGCACGTGGCGCGCTCCCAGCTGATCGTGGGGCGTTGTTTCCAGGGCACCACCCAGTGGCCCACCTTCGACTACCAGGAGGACTACTCCCCGTTCAGCCGGAGGACGTGGCGAGAATTCGCCTACCAGTCCGGCGGCTTCCTCAAGGCCTGGGTGACGCCGGGGTGCGACAGCCAGCTGCCGTGGCACCCCAAGTCCGGGGCCTGAGGTTCCTCGATTGGCGCCGGAGGCTGCGGATGGGTATGCTGTCCGTCGTTGCCCAGCAAGGAACTGCTCTTGCTGAACACCACGCGCGAGTGGCGGAATAGGCAGACGCGCACGGTTCAGGTCCGTGTGCCCGAAAGGGCGTGGGGGTTCAACTCCCCCCTCGCGCACCAGGGGAGGTTCACTTAAGTGTGTGCTTCCAGTTCACAGAACTCCCGATCAGACGTTTCTGATCGGGAGTTCTGTCGTTCGCAGCTGGCCTGGGGTCCACTGCCGCCCCTGCTGCGCCCGTTCAGGCCCTTCAGATCGCCGCCCCCGTATGTTTTTAGTCACAAGAATGCCCCTGTCCGGGGTTTCCGGGCAGGGGCTATCGCCAGGTGATCTCAGCGCTTGTGGGCTTTGGTGGCTGGCACCCAATCCGTCGTGTCAGTCGGCGTCCGAGGCGGTGGGCCCTTCGCCCGGTGTGGCCCGGTGCCGCGTTTGGGGGTCCGGGTTCGGCGTGGTCGTCGACCGGTGCCACCAGCAGCTTGTGACTGCTGTTCTGATGCGCTGGCTGGGGCGGGGGCGCTGATGTCACGAGCGTAGGCCTCGGCGAGGACCCTGATGTTCGTGGCCGCCAGGACCAGTGCGGCCAGCAGCCCAGTGCGCTGGAGGGTCTGGACGCGGATGCTTCCTCGGCGCAGGCCTCCGTGATGGATCTTGAGGCTCGCGTTGAGGGATTCGACGTGATTGCGTCGACCGTAATCCTTGGCCCATTTCGTGGTGCCATAGAGATGGTCCTGTCGTTCCCGCAGAAAATCATCGGGACCAAGAGTGATGGTGCGCGAGCAGTAGCATTCCCGACCCGCGCAGTTCGTCGTGGGTCTCGACGCGGGATCCATTCGCATTGAGGCCGGATTGTTCGGGCATCGCACTTTCCCCGTCACGGCCGGGCCGCGGTACCGCTGAGTCCCTCGTTCCCGATCGGGACGACCCAGCCTTGAGAACGCCCAAGGAATTCGATTGTCGTATTCGGCGATGCGCTTCAGTCGATCCTCGACGGTCTGCATCTGCGGAAAGCCCCCTGGATCGCGCATGGATCGGGGAAGGGAATCGATGAAAAGGTGCCCGTCAACGAAGATCGTGCCTGGGACTGGGCCGGGATGGGTGGTCCGTTGGGTGCGATGCAAGTCGATGGTCTGGTCAATACCCCGACGCTGCAGTTCCCTTGCCCAACCCATTGCCAGGCGATATGAGTACCCACGGTCTACGCAAATCCGGTCCACGGCAGCACCTTGTCGTGTGAGGGCATCAATGACCTGGAGTCCGGCCCGGTCGCTGTCGGCACCTGCCGGGCAGATCACCAGCCCCTGGGCCAGAGCTGCCTGGGCGCGTTCCCCTTCTGGCGGGACACCGACGGCGATATGCAGGTTGTATCCGAGGAACGTTTCCTTCGGCTTCAGGTTCTTGCCCGCCCGGTAGCCTTCCCTGGCATCAGGGTCGACGGTGTGCTGCGTTCTTCCATCAGCCCCAAGGATGGGCAGGTCTCCGCCCTTACGTCGCCTCGGGGGCTTCGACGACGGATCTTTCGCGGTTGCTCTCCCTTGCGGCTTGGGGACGCCCCTTTTGGTGTTATTGCGTCCGTGGGGGCTGTAGTGCGACTCCAAATCGGTGGCGTCGATTGCGACGTTTCTGCTACCGAGGAGGTCGTCAGGGATCGGCGCTCGGACGAGGCTCGTGAGCAGATCACTCAGGGGCACACTCGAGCGCAGTTCACCTGTAACCGGGTCAGCCGTTTCGGTTGCGGCGCGGCCGAGTGATTCCACCGCGCCGGTGAGTTGCCGGTATGTCAGCCGCTGGCTGAGCCCGACCCTGGCCCGCTGACTAGGGCTGAGGCGATGGGCGACGTCGCAGGCCCGAGTGCAGTGCAGCTCCCCTGGCCGCTCGAGGGCGTCGATGAGCATCACGGTCAACAGCGTGCGCCAGGAGTGTGTACGACGGCGGCCTGTTGAGGCCGTCATCCGCTGCTGGAGCTCTTCCACGAGCGGCGCTTGCATCGTGGTCACCGCGCGGTTGACGACCTCGTTGGCCACACTGTCCGCCAGCTGCCGCTGTTTACGAGGCACGCGGGCCACCCCGTGGGGACAGGCCGGCTCCTGCCAGCAGGTACCGGTCTTGATCGTCACGGTCCGCGACGTAGGGCAACAACTTCTCGAGCACCGAACCGCTGGACAGCCCCGCGATCGTCATGAACTCCGTGATCCTCACATCCATGGACAGCAGCTGCACCATCCACGTGGTCCGCAGCTGCGCCTGCCGCAACGGAGGCAGGTACGACGGGATCTCCAGGCTCGAACGCAGCTTGCCCACCGGGTCCCTGGAATTCCTGTTGTGCGGACCGATCAGCGGGCCTTCCGGATACTTCTCCGTCAGACGTGCCAGTGCCGGCACGTACTCGATCAATACCGGCACAGTCCGATCGCTGAGCACAACGACCCAGAGACGGGGCTCCTGAGGATGGATCAGGACATCGCCTGCCGTAACGCGCAGGAGCTCACCAGCATTCACCCCAGCGCCGAGTCCGAGGGTCAACATCGCGGTGAGCACCCGGGTCCGCGCCTCGGTCGCCTGGACCTCGGCTGCAGCCCAGTAGCTGGCGATCTCTGGGGCTGTATACGGCGGGGCGATCGGACGCGCCCGCCCCACCGGGGTGGGCAGCCCGTGCCAGGGCGCCCTGGTCGTGGCATGCCAGGCCAGCCGATGCAAGTAGGACGCCGCCGTAGCGCGGCCGGCCTCCGACCAGCCCGCACCCTCGGCGGTGAGGAACGACTTCACATTGTCCTGGGTGAACACGGCCTCAGGGTCCAGCGGCTGGCCGAGGCGATAGGCCCACACGAGCATGCGCGCGGCGTACCGCAGCGCCTGCCGGGCCGACGACGGCGCCTCATACCCGGCCGCCCTGGTCGCAGCGATCGCGATACCCCGTACATGAGCCCACTCGCCCGAGGAGATCAGCTCAGGATCCGGCGCATACGCCTCAAGGACTTCCTCGGCAGTGCCCGCGACGCCGCCGGCGACTCGGATCGGCCTCACCACCCCCACCACCCGCGCAGATCTGCATGGGGTTGAGGACTCATGGCGACCGGTCGCGAGGAAACTCTGCGACGGTCTATGGGAAGAATTTGGGTACGCGCAGACCACGCGCCCCCTTGCCACCACCGAGAACGAGCATTATCCTTGGAGGTGTTACCAGCACTTCCGAGGCCCCTGCAGACGTTCTCAACGGCGCTTGTGGGGGTTTCGTCTTGCCTACGCGCCATGCGGCGCGTTTTCATCAGCTGTTACCCATCACCTTTCCTGGGTTGTCAGGACGTAGAACCCACGGTCGTCGGCCTCGACCTCGCCACGACGTTTGAGGTATGCCAGCACGTCAGTCACCTGATGGCGCGTCGGAAACGGGAACGGCTGCCCTCGCCGTTTCCCGTAGTCATCGACCACCTGCACGACATGTCGATGAATCGTGGACGGTCTAGCCGGCGCATTGCCAGTCAGACAATCTCGGACGATCTGCGCCAAAGAAGGGCAGCCAGCGTGGCGCAACTGGTCGGATAGCGACCAACGAGGCAACGGGGCCGATGGTCGCGCTGGGGCATCCAGCTGACGGGCGACCGCCAACCAGTCGGCAGTGAACCCAACGCTGCGACCCTCTTGCCTGTGGAGCATCTGTAGCTGGCTGAGCTGCCGGATGAGCTCCTGAGCTGAACGCTCGAGCTCCTGAACCGCGGGTGTCATGTGACCCATCGTTCCCCAGGAATCGGCGGACCCGTCACCGAGGGCAACATTCTCGGGCTGGAGTGGCAGGCCCGCGTCGATACCGCGCCACTGTCGACGCAGCGCTTCGCCGCAGCGCGGCTCAACCAGAATCCGCTGGATGTCCGAAAGGATCGGCCACCGCTCCCCCAGCACGGTGCGCTCCAAGGCCGAGTACGTGAGACCCAGACGCCGGGCCAAGACCGTGTAGGCGTAGCGCCGCCGCGGCTCCTGAGGTGCTTCGTCCTCGAGGCGGGCGATTTCTTCGCCGAGTGCACGAGTAACCGCCACTGCTGCGGCCAAGGAGAACGAGAGGCTGCGCAGAGGGAAACTCATGCGCGCCCGGTCGTACCACCTCAACCCTGACCACTCGGAGCGCCCCTGCACACCGTGGAGAGCTGAATCGAGGACATGCTTGGGATGGTGGCCAGAATTCGGTGATGCAGGCATGACGGCAGGCTATGCCAGGGCCTACAGCCCCCTGCGGCCATCTTGCGCCCCGGGCTCCTTTCTCGGATCGTCGCTGCCCCAGACCGGGCTCAGCGTGCTGTCGAGGGAGAGGCCGAGGGCGCGGGTCAGGATGAGCCAGGTCCTCAGGTCTCCGCGGTAGGTGCCAGCGCCGATGTTGAGCAGTGTCCGCCTTGACAGTCCGGAGATTTCGGCGAGCTCGTCGTAGGTCATGCCGCTTTCTGCCCGGAGCTCGGTGAAAGCCTGTCGCAGAGCACTCATGTTCGGCTCAGGTCGGTCGGCAGGTTTGCGTAGCACCCTTACAGGCAAACCCGGGTGCCCGAGAAGCGCAGTGCAGGACCTTGCACTTTCTGGTGCAGGGTGCTTCACTCGCGCAGATGCACCCCTGCGACCTGCACCGATGCGAGGACTGACCCGTGAACCTACTCACCACCGCGACCTGGAGCACCCTGGGCGGCGCCGCCCTCGGCGGCACCCTCCTCGCCAAAGACCAGACCAAATGGGCCGAGGTCGACTCGTGGGCCGAGGAGCTCGCCGCTGAGGACCGCCAACAGCTCCTCAATGGCCAGCCCCTACCGACGATCCAGGAACCCCCGCAGCCGACACCACCGAACCTGCCCACCACGAAAACCTGGCTGCTGATACCACTGGCCGTCTGGTTCGTTCCGGCAGCACTGATCGCCATCATCATCGGAGCAGTCCTCAGCGCTGGGGAGACACCGGCAGCAGCAGCCCTCGGCGGCGCCTTCACGTTCGTCGTTGCCTCCATCCCCACCCTGGCGCTTGCGGTGATCATCGGCTTCATCCTCAAGGCGGCCCGGATGCGCCGAGCACAGCGCGCCACGCTGGAGCACCAGGTGCGGGCCGCCTACCACGACGTCTGGGCGTTGCGCGAAGACGCCCGTCATCAGCTCGCCAGCGGCGCCAAACCCGTGCGCTATCTCGAGGCCATCGGCCTGGACCCCCAGCAGCTATGACACAGCCAGAGGGCCCCACCACCGGGCACCCGCTGACCACCTGGGGCGCAGATCATCTCGAGCACACGGTCACGATCCGCACCGACGCACACGGCGCCCGGCACATGAGGACCAGCGCCGGTCACGTCAGCGTCGTCGACGCCCATCGCATAGCCGCGGCACGGCTGGCCCGCTCGAATGCCCTGGATGCCTGCGCCGTCTGCCTCGTCGTCAACGACACCGCAGGCGTCGTCCTGCCCGCACAGGTGCACATCCTCAGCACCACCGACCCCACTTCTTCTCTCCTGGCCAGCCATGATGCTGGCTCGCCAGACTGGGCCCGAGTCCTGGTCGCCTCCCCGCTGCGTGGCACCTGGGCGGCGCACGAGGCCCAGCTCATGGCGACCGAGATCGCCGAACGAGCCGCACGAGCGAGCAGACTCCGAATCAGCGGATCACCAAGTCCGCCCCCGGGTCTATCGCTGTCCACCCGCCATGCCTCCGAACTGCACGACATCGCCGCTCTCACTGAAGCGGCAGGCCTGCCCCTCCTCAGCTCACCCGCCCAGCGCGAACTCACGCACACACCGCTGCTGCACCTGCGCGGCCTGCCCGATACCACCCAAGCGACAGCCTCCCCCCAAGGCATCCTCATCCACGCCGGCACCCGGCTTGAGAACCTCGAAGCCAACGGCACCCACACCGTCGAGATCGGATACCGCCGGATCGCACTGCTACAGATGGGAGTGCTTCAAGGCACGGGCCGCGAGCTGGAGTTCGTGCGAGATCACCTCTTCGAGGACCCCAGCTCCGCAGCTGCGCTCATCCGCGGGCGTCCGACGAACGGATGGGCCTCATGGCTGGACTTCGCGGGAAGGGCCCTGCGCGAACTGATCTGATAATGCGGGGCATCAACGCAGCACGAGGCCTCAGAGGCACAGCGTCCGGTCACTGATGTCCGCCCTTATCTGTAGTTATTAGCCCTGTGTCTTCTGCGCCATCCACGTCGGCGGGGCGTCTCTTCGTTCTCCGTCGATGAAGCTCAATCCGTAGTTACTATGATCCACGGGCGGGACCCATCGACCGCATTGCCCCGGGTTTGGTGAAGGCTCTAGCCTGTATCGCCCCGGGTCTGGTGGAGGCTCTGATTCCACGGGAGGATGAGGAGCATGGCAGCACCGAGGAAGTACCCGGACGAGCTTCGGGAGAGAGCCACGAGGATGGCTGTTCAGGCGCGACGGGATCCATCGACGAGGTCGGGCACGTTCCGTCGTGTGGGCGAGCAGCTCGGGATCAATCCCGAGACTCTGAGGAATTGGGTCGTGCAGGCCGAGGTTGACGAGGGGCACCGTCCCGGGACCACGACCAGCGAGTCCCAACGCCTGGTCGAGCTGGAGAAGGAAGTGCGTGAGCTGCGCCGGGCGAACTCGATGGCGGATTCAAGCGGTGAGCGCAAGGAACTCTGCGAGCTTCTCTGATGGTGTCAGATAGCCCAATGTCTT
>NZ_JAAOZS010000018.1:0-411 GCF_011602805.1 Kocuria sp. JC486
TCAACCAAACAAACAAAAATTTGGTATCAACAAACAAACAAAACACTATTGAGTTCTCAAACAACAGGACGGTCGAGGGCTTTGTCACCACCGCATGCTGAGCAGCCGAAGTTTCCTTCGTGGTCTGCGTCAGTGTGCGGCTCGTTCGGTGCTTTTGCACCTCGCCGAAGTGCTCCACTACTCTACCGATCCGGTGTCCTCGGCGTCAACTCCGCCTGTCAGGCGGGTGAACTCCTCGGAGACTTCCCGTTTCGGTCGGCCTTCCCTTTCGGTGGGCCGCCGGAGCAACGAGGTGAAACAGTACACGCGGCATCGGGCCCGCGCAAATGACCGAACGGCCGCGGGGGGCTCCCCCCCTCCACGGCGGGGGGGGGGGGCCGCCGCGGCCCCCTGGGGCCCCCCCTGTGCGGG
>NZ_JAAOZS010000018.1:421-59474 GCF_011602805.1 Kocuria sp. JC486
CGCGACCCTGGCCGCGCGCCCCGGGCCCCCGGAAGAAACCAGCACGCGGGCGCCCCCCCCCCCGCTAAGCGGGGGGCGGCCCCCCCGCCCGTTCGCCTTCGGGACCCGCTTCGGTCGGTCCAACGAGATCCCGGCTACTGCCTGCTGTGGGGGTCACTTCCCCACGGGACGCAGCCACAGTGCGGCCAGCGGCGGGACCGTGATGTTCGCGTGGGCTGGCTGAGCGTAGTGCGGCTCCTGCACTGCGACGATCTTCCCGCCGTTGCCCACGCCCGACCCGCCGTAGATCTCGGCGTCGGAGTTCAGGACTTCCTCCCATTCACCCGCCATGGGCAGGGCGACCCGGTAGTCGTGGTGCGGGTTACCGGCAAAGTTGACCACGCACACCAGGGGGTTGCCTTCCCGATCCCACCGTGCGAAGGAGAGCGTGTTGCGCTGGGCGTCGTTCGCGTCCAGCCACGTGAACCCGTCGGGCGTGTTGTCCTGGGCCCACAGCGCGGGGGTGTCCTTGTAGACCTCGTTGACCCGGGAGACCAGGTTCTGCACGCCCCGGTGTGGTTCGGTGTCGGCCAGCCACCAGTCCAGGCTGCGTTCGTTGTTCCACTCGGCTTCCTGGGCGAACTCCTGCCCCATGAACACCAGCTGCTTGCCCGGATGGGCCCACATGAAGGCCAAGTAGGCGCGCACCCCGGCAAGTTGCTTCCAACGGTCGCCCGGCATCTTGCGCAGGAGGGAGCCCTTTCCGTAGACGACCTCGTCGTGCGAAATCGGCAGGATGAAGTTCTCCGAGTAGGCGTACACGAGCGAGAAGGTCAGCTTCCCGTGGTGGTAGTGCCGGTACATCGGGTCTTCCGCCACGTACTCCAGGGAGTCGTGCATCCAACCCATGTTCCACTTGATGCCGAAGCCCAGACCGTTGTTCTCGGTCGGCTGCGTGACGCCCGGGAAGGCGGTGGATTCCTCGGCGATCATCACGATGCCCGGGTTGCGCCGGTACGCCGTGGCGTTGGCCTCCTGCAGGAACGCGATGGCTTCCAGGTTCTCCCGCCCGCCGTACTGGTTGGGTGCCCATTCGCCGTCTTCGCGGGAGTAGTCCAGGTACAGCATCGAGGCCACCGCATCGACCCGCAGACCGTCCACGTGGAACTCTTCGAGCCAGTAGAGGGCGTTGGCCACCAGGAAGTTGCGCACCTCCGTACGGCCGTAGTCGAAGATCAACGTGCCCCAGTCCTTGTGTTCGCCACGGCGGGGATCCGGGTGTTCGTAAACCGGTTCGCCGTCGAACTTGGCCAGCGCCCAGTCGTCCTTGGGGAAGTGCCCGGGCACCCAGTCGACCAGGACCCCGATGCCCGCTTCGTGCAGGGCATTGACCAGGTACTTGAAGTCATCGGGGTCACCGAACCGCGACGACGGCGCGTAGTAACCCGTGACCTGATAACCCCAGGACCCGCCGAACGGGTGTTCGGCCACCGGCATGAACTCCACGTGCGTGAAGCCGTGCGTGCGGACGTAGTCCACGAGTTCCGTGGCCAGGTCCCGGTAGGACAGGCCCTGGCGCCAGGAGGCGATGTGGACTTCGTAGACGCTCATGGGCGAGTTGTGGGGATCGGTCTCCGCACGACGCGTCATCCAGGCGTCATCGGTGAACTCGTAGCCGCCGTCCCACACACGCGATCCGGTGCGCGGGGGTTCCTCCGTCCAGCGCGCCATGGGGTCTGCCTTGTCCCGCCACTGGCCGTCCTTACCCAGCAAGCGGTACTTGTAGGTGGTGCCCACGCCAACCCCGGGGATGAATACCTCCCAGACGCCGCTGCCGCCCAGCGAGCGCATGGCGTGTTCGGTGCCGTCCCAACCGTTGAAGTCACCGATGACCCGGACAGCTTGTGCGTTGGGGGCCCACACGGCGAAGCTCGTGCCCTTGATCTCGCCGAAGGACGAGGACCAGGACCGGACGTGGGAACCGAGGGCGTCCCACAACGTCTCGTGGCGTCCCTCCCCGATCAGGTGCAGGTCCAGGTCCCCGAGCGTCGGCGCGTACCGGTAGGGGTCGTCGAGTTCGACCGGCTCCTGCTCACCCCAGGTGACGAGCAGTCGGTAGTCGGGGACGCCGTCGCCGTCGGCGGGTACCCGGCCCGTGAAGATGCCGCCCCATTCGTGGCTGAGGCGGTGCGTGCTGCCGTCGGCGAGTACCGCCGAGACCTCCTTCGCGAACCTGCGCAGGGTTCGGATGATCACGGTCCCGTCGCCGGCGGGGTGCGCACCAAGGATCTGGTGGGGGTCGTAATACCGACCCTCGGCGACAGCGGCCAGGACGTCCACGGAGACGGTGTGTTCCACGGGGTGCTCACTTCCGGTGTGTTCGGGCTCCGCGGGGGGATCCGCGGGCGATGTTTCGGGCGACATTACTGGTGACGTCTGCGTTTGCGGCAGTGCATCGGGACCGGCCGGTGGTGCGGTTACGGAGCCCTCGGTGGACGGTGTGGCGGGTGCCGTTGATCCGTCCGCGGGCGTGGCCTGAGACGTACTCGCGACCGGACGCAACGCAGTTTCAACCGCCTGTGCGGGCACGTCCACCCAGCTCGGACGGTTGCGTGATTCGTACACCACCTCGTAGAGGGCCTTGTCCAGCCACAGGGCACGGAAGACAGGATCCTGCCGGTCTACGGGCCTATGGCTGACCTCCGACCAGCCCTCGAGGAACGCGTCGGCCGCCGATTCACCCCACTGGGTGCGATCGGCACCGGCGGCTTTCTGGCCGAAGGCCGCCGCATAGTCCAGCGATCGCAGCATTCCGACGACGTCGCGCAGCGCCAGGTCGGGCAGCACACGCTCCTGGATGGGCCGCAGGGGCTCGCCCTCGAAATCCAGGATGCGATACGCGCCGTCCGCGCCCCGGAGAACCTGCCCCAGGTGGTAGTCACCGTGGATGCGCTGCAGGGGTGGCAGCTTGGACGCGGCATCGAGTTCGGTCAGTGCGCCGTCGAACTGCGTGGAGTCCTGGTCGAACCGGGGCGAGAGCTCCTCGCGAGCCCAGTCGATCCGTTGCCGGATCGCGCCCAAGAGGCTCCGGCGTTGTTCGTCGTCGGGCTTCTTGGCCCCGAAAGCACTGACCAGGTCGCGATGCATCCGGGCCGTCGCACGGCCGAGTTCACGAGCCTCAGTGGTGAAATCCTGTCCGGCCGTGGCTGCTTCCACGGCTCCGGCCCACGCGTCCGAAGCGCCGTCGATCAGTTCGGTGACGACGACGACCTGACCCGTGGCGTCGCCCGAGTCCGCGGCCCAGGTGAGGTCGGCCCATCCCCAGGTCCTGGGGACCACGGAGCACCCGAGATCCGTCAGTTCGCGGCCGACTTCCACGTCCGGGTTGGCTCCGGGAGAGACCACGCGGAAGAACTTGAGGATCACTGCGGCCTCGCCTGGTTCGGTCGGGCGCACGATCACGGAGGTGTTGGACTGTTCCGCGGAGATGACCTGTACCTGGTCCTCGGAACGTACGGCGCTGACGGCGTTCAAGGAGCCGTTGGCGGCCCCCACCAATCCGTGTTCTCCGGTGCCGACGCGGCCGTTGTTCCGCATGAGAGCGAGCGTGGCCTCCAGGAACCGGGGGTCGTCGACGGCCTCCCGGACCTCCACGGTGCCGCGGCTGGTTCGCACGGACCCGATGCTGCTCCCGCTCCCGGCGGTGCCGAAGGTCAACGGAACCTGCATGAGCTCGCTCCGGCCGTTCAGTTCGGCGCGGACGAGGTACAGGACGTGCACGTCGTCTGCAGGCCCGGCGTCGATGTGCCCGGCGTCGGTCTGCCCGGCGGAATCGGTGTCCGGAGAAGCCGTGGGGACCGGTACTTCAGCGATGACCGAGACGCGGGGAGACCCTGCTGCGGCGTCGAACGGGAACCAGCGGCGAGTGGGCAGCCAAGCGGTCAGGAGCTCTTCGAGCGCCCCGGGGACTCGTTCGGGAAGTGTGGCGGTGGTACTCAACGGAGCCCTCCTGATCGTCGAATCCTGGTGGTCGAATCCTGGTAGTCGAAACATGCCATGGTGCGGGTCAACGCCGTGGTTCGGCCCGATTCCACATGGTGTGCATCCCGTCAGCCCAGGGACGAGACGATCGGCAGTGCCCGGGTCTCCGGTTGGTTGCCGTCGGCGTCGGGAGCCCCGCGTAGGCGCAGCCAGTAGAAGTCCTGCGTTCCCAGGGTGACGTGGAAGTTCCCGTCGTTGCCCACGGCGCCGAACGTCTCTCCCCCGAAGACCTCGCGCAAGCCCCGGCCCGCGTACTCGGCCAGGTCCAGCGTGGCCCTGGCAGGGGTGTGCGACAGGTTGAACACGCAGATCAGGGTCTCCGACTGCGGAGCGTGTTTGTCCCCGTCCTCGGCTCGGTAGTCACGGACGAAAGCCAGCACGGACTCGTGGTCGGTGGGCACGTTGCGGTAGTCACCCATGCCGAATGCGGGGTGTTCGCGGCGGACCAAGAGCATGCGCCGGATCCAGTGCAACAGCGACGACGAGGAGGCGAGCTGGGCCTCCACGTTCGTCTGCGTGAAGTTGTGGACCAGAGACTGCACCACGGGCAGGTAGAGCTTGCCGGGATCCGCCGTGGAGAACCCCGCGTTGCGGTCCGGAGTCCACTGCATCGGAGTCCGTGAGGCGTCCCGGTCCTCGAGCCAGATGTTGTCGCCCATTCCGATCTCGTCCCCGTAGTACAGGAACGGGCTGCCCGGCATGGCGAACAGGAGGGCGTGGATCAGCTCCGTCTCCGCCCGGGAGTTGTCCAGCAACGTGGCCAGACGGCGCCGGATGCCCACGTTGGCACGCATCCGGGAGTCCGGGGCGTACCAGCCCAACATGGCCTGGCGCTCCTCCGGAGTGACCATCTCCAGGGTCAGCTCGTCATGGTTGCGCAGGAACGTTCCCCATTGGGTCCCGTTGGGGATGGCCGGGGTGTTGTCCATGGTCTCCACGATGGGGGCCGCCTTCTGGTCCCGCAGGGCGTAGAAGATCCGCGGCATGATCGGGAAGTGGAAGCACATGTGGCACTCGGGGTCCTCCTCGCTGCCGTAGTACTCGACCACTTCCTCGGGCGGCTGATTGGCCTCCGCGATGATCACGCGCCCCGGGTACTGTTCGTCGACCATGCGACGCAACCGCACCAGGAAGTCGTGGGTTCCCGGGAGGTTCTCGCAGTTGGTGCCGTCTTCCTCGACCAGGTACGGGATCGCGTCGGCCCGGAACCCGTCGATCCCCATGTCCAGCCAGAACTTGACGACGTCGAAGACCGCTTCCTCGACCTTGGGGTTCTCGAAGTTGAGATCGGGCTGGTGGGAGAAGAACCGGTGCCAGAAGAACTGCCGCCGTACGGGGTCGAAGGTCCAGTTGGACTCCTCGGTGTCCACGAAGATGATGCGCGCGTCCTGGTACAACTCGTCCGTGTCCGACCAGACGTAGAAGTCCCCGTACGGGCCCTCGGGATCCTCCCTGGAGGCCTGGAACCAGGGGTGCTGGTCCGAGGTGTGGTTCAGCGGAAGGTCGGTGATGACCCGCAGCCCCCGGGCGTGCGCCTCGGCGACCAGCCGCTTGAAGTCCGACACCGTTCCGAACTCGTCCAGGACCGAGTAGTAGTCCGAGATGTCGTACCCGCCGTCACGCAGCGGCGACTCGTAGAACGGTGGGATCCACAGGCAGTCGATTCCCAGCCACTGCAGGTAGTCCAGCTTGTCGATCAACCCGGAGAAATCCCCCGACCCGTCGCCGTTGGCGTCCGAGAAGGCCCGGACCAAGACCTCGTAGAAGACGGCCTTGCGGAACCAGTCGGGATCGTGGGAGATTCCCGGGGCGTTGATCCCGAAGTTGGAAGGATTGATGGCGTTCACAGAGTCAACTTCTCCTGGGCTACGTCGGTTCGCGCGTCATTCGTGCGGGGCGGTGAGGGTGTGCTCTCCCCTGCCCGGGGCGAGCACACCCTCAGCCTCCTGCTGATTTCTGTCGATTATCGGCTACGGCGCACCTGAACAATGTGCACGGGCTCGTAGAACGGGTCGAGTCGCACCCACACGTGCTCGCCCCAGTGCCACGAGGCACCGGTCAGCAGGTCGTCGGCGGCAAAGGTGCCGTCCTCACCCAGATCCTCCGGGCGCAGCTTCAACGCCGCCAGGTCCAGGTTGATGTTGGCCATGCGCACCGCGTGCGGATCCGTGTTGACGACGACGATCAGTGTGTCCTCGTGTTCGCCATCGTCGTCCTGCACCGTCTTGGTCTTGGAGAAGCACAGGACGGCGTCGTCGTCCGTGTTGTGCAGGGTGAGGTTCTGCAGGTCGAGCAGTGCGGGGTGCTCGTGCCGGATCTGGTTGAGGCGGCGCACGTACGGGGCCAAGGAGTCGCCACGGGCCTCGGCGGCGTCGAAGTCCCGGGGGCGGTACTGGTACTTCTCGTTGTCGTTGGCTTCCTCGGCGCCCGGGCGCTGCACGTTCTCGTACAACTCGTAGCCGGCGTACATGCCCCACAGCGGCGACGCCGTTGCCGCCAGGGCCGCGCGGATCTTGAAGGCCGGACGCCCGCCCTGGACGAAGTAGTCCGTGAGGATGTCCGGGGTGTTCACGAAGAAGTTCGGACGGTAGTGCCCGGCGGTCTCCTGCGAGATCTCCCGCAGGTACTCCTCGAGCTCCCACTTGGCGTTGCGCCAGGTGAAGTAGGAATAGGACTGCTGGTAACCGGCTTTGGCCAACCCCTGCATCATGGCGGGACGGGTGAACGCCTCCGCGAGGAACACCACGCCCGGGTCGACCTTGTGGACCTCTGCCAGCAGCCACTCCCAGAACCACAGGGGCTTGGTGTGGGGGTTGTCCACGCGGAAGATCCGCACGCCGTGGGACATCCACAGTTTGACGATCCGCAGGACCTCCAGGGAAAGGCCCTCGGGGTCATTGTCGAAGTTCAGGGGGTAGATGTCCTGGTACTTCTTGGGCGGGTTCTCGGCGTAGGCGATGGTTCCGTCCGCTCGCGTGGTGAACCATTCCGGGTGCTCCGTGACCCACGGGTGGTCGGGAGAGGCCTGCAACGCCAGGTCGATCGCGACTTCCAGCCCCAAGGCCTCGGCCCGTGCCACGAAGGCATCGAACTCCTCGAAACCGCCGAGGTCCGGGTGAATGGTGTCGTGCCCGCCCTCGGCGGCACCGATGGCCCAGGGCGATCCGGGATCACCGGGGGCGGGGGTCAGCGAGTTGTTGGGGCCCTTGCGGTGCGCGACACCGATCGGGTGGATCGGCGGCAGGTAGATGACGTCGAAGCCCATTCCGGCCACCGCGTCGAGGCGTTCCGCCGCCGTGACCAGCGTGCCCGAGCGCCAGCGGCCCGTCTCCGGGTCCCATTCCGCGCCTTCCGAACGCGGGAAGAACTCGTACCAGGCGCCGCGTCCGGCCTCGTCGCGCTCGACCCGCAACGGGTAGCGCTGCGACGTCGTCACCAGGGCGCGGATCGGCTGGTGCTCCACCGCGGAGAGGATGCCTCGGTCGGTGGCCTGCGCGAAGCGTTGCCCGGCGGGCACGGAGCGGTCCCGCAAGTGTTCGGCGACTGACGCGAAGTGCCGCCGCTGGGCCTCGGGGCGATCGGTCTCCTCCGCGGCCCGCTCGAAGACCAGGGCGCCTTCATCCATCATGAGTTCGACGTCCTGGCCGACGGCCAGTTTGATCGACGCGTCGTGGTGCCAGGTGCCGAAGACGTCGGACCAGCCCTCGACCTCGAAGCTCCAGTCACCGACGGATTCCGGCCGGAGCCATCCTTCGTACCGGTCGGTACCCGGTGCCGTCAGCTTCATGGGCACGCGCTGACGCACTTCACCCTGCGGGTCGAAGAGGACCGCGGAGACGCCGAGTGCGTCGTGGCCTTCCCTGAAGACCGTGGCCTGAACCCGGATGTCCTCCCCGGGCAGTGCGGTCGCGGGGCGTCGCCCGTCGTGCACCACGGGCGAGACCTGTTCGATCGGGATACGCCCGTAGACCAACCCGGAACGGTCCAGGACCGCCTCGGCCTCGGTGGTACCTGCTGCGGCGACACCGGTCGCCGGCAGGGGCGAGGACGCCGGGGCCGGGTTCGTGACGGCTCCGTCCGTCGACGAACGGCGTGGAGCGCGGGGATCGACGGCTTCGGGCTTGATGGCTGCGGGCTTGTTCGAGTCATTCGAAGTCACATCTCACACCGTAGTCAGTCGGACCGCTCCGGTAGTAGTCGGTCGCGAAAGTAGGACCTGTCCGGCGTCATGCGGAGCCGCACAACCGGTAATCGTGAGAGGACGTGCAACGAAATCGTGCGGCGGCCCGGCAGCGGCTATCCTGCACCTGTGAAGGCTATCCGCAGGTTCACCGTACGCACTGTCCTCCCCGAGTCGATTCGCCCTCTGAGCAGGCTCGCCAACAACCTCCGCTGGTCGTGGCACAAGCCCACCGAACAGCTTTTCGCCGATCTCAACCCGCAGGCTTGGGACAGCGTCAACCACGACCCGGTCAAGTTGCTCGGCTCGTTGACGCGCGAAGAAATCCAACAGATCGCCGACGACCCGGAAACGGTCGAACGCATCCGCGCGCTCGACGCCGACCTGGAGACCTATCTGACCGAGTCCCTCTGGTACCAGCAGGAACTCTCCGCAGACGCACCCAAGTCCATCGCCTACTTCTCCGCCGAATACGGCATCACCTCCGTTCTCCCGCAGTATTCCGGCGGCTTGGGCATCCTGGCCGGCGACCACCTCAAGACCGCCTCCGACATGGGCATCCCGATCGTCGGCGTCGGCCTGCTCTACCAGCACGGGTACTTCAAGCAGTCCCTGTCCCGCGACGCCTGGCAGCTCGAGAACTACCCGGTCCTGGACCCCGAGGGACTGCCCCTGAGCCTCCTGCGCGAGGAGGACGGGACCCCGGCCCGCGTGGAGTTGCCGCTGCCCGACGGTCGGCGACTGCTCGCACAGATCTGGCGGGCCGACGTCGGTCGCGTGCCGCTGCTGCTGTTGGACTCCAACATCGCCGACAACGACGAACACGCACGTAACGTCACGGACCGCCTCTACGGCGGCGGCGGCGATCACCGGCTCCAGCAGGAACTGCTGCTCGGCATGGGTGGCGTGCGCGCGCTGCGCATCTTCTCCCGCCTGACAGGAGCACCGGAGCCCGAGGTCTTCCATTGCAACGAAGGCCACGCCGGGTTCCTGGGGATCGAACGGATCTCCGAGCTCATGGCCCCTGGCGAGACCGGGGTTCCCATGTCCTGGGAAGAGGCCCTGACCGCCGTTCGTTCGGCTACCGTCTTCACCACGCACACTCCCGTGCCCGCAGGCATCGACCGCTTCGAGAAGGACCAGATCCACCGGTTCTTCTCTGCCGGTCTGGTCCCGGCGGTCCCCACTGCGAACGTTCTGGCGCTGGGCGATGAGAACTACGAAGGTGGCGACCCGAGCAAGTTCAACATGGCCGTCATGGGCCTGCGCCTGGCGCAGCGCGCCAACGGTGTGGCACAGCTGCACGGCAAGGTCTCGCGCGAGATGTTCGCCGGACTCTGGCCGGGATTCGACCACGACGAGGTCCCGATCAGCTCCGTGACGAACGGCGTCCACGTCCCGTCCTGGATCGATCCGCGGATCGAGGAACTCGCGGTGGACCGCTCCCAGCCGGATCTCGCCTCCCGGTGGCGCGCCGTGCTCAAGGTCGACGACGCGAAGCTATGGGCCGTGCGTCGTGAACTCCGTGAAGCCCTGGTGGAAGACGTCCGCACGCGGCTGCGCGCGTCCTGGAAGAAGCGCGGCGCGGCCGACGCCGAACTCGGGTGGACCGAATCCGTGCTGGATCCGGATGTCCTGACCATCGGCTTCGCCCGTCGTGTCCCCACCTACAAGCGCCTGACCCTGATGCTGCGCGACCCTGAGCGGCTCAAGCGGCTGCTGCTGGATCCGCAGCACCCCGTCCAGCTGGTGGTCGCGGGCAAGTCGCACCCGGCCGACGAGATGGGCAAGCAGATGATCCGCGACCTGGTGAAGTTCACGGACGACCCCGAGGTCCGGCACCGGATCGTGTTCCTGCCCAACTACGACATCGCCATGGCCCGGACCCTGTTCCCGGGGTGCGACGTCTGGTTGAACAACCCGCTCCGCCCCCTCGAGGCCTGCGGAACCTCGGGCATGAAGGCCGCCATCAACGGGGGCCTGAACCTGTCCGTACTCGACGGGTGGTGGGACGAGATGTACGACGGCCAGAACGGTTGGGCCATTCCGACGGCGGACAACCGCGCCTCGACCGACGAACGCGACAACATCGAGGCGGCCGCACTCTACGAGTTGATCGAGGACCACGTGGCGCCGCGGTTCTACGGTGAGAAGTCGGCCGACGGCGGTGACAACGTGCCCCACCAGTGGCTGGCCATGGTCAAGCACACCCTCGCGACCCTCGGCCCCAAGGTGTCCTCCAAGCGCATGCTCGAGAACTACGTCACGCAGCTCTACGTGCCCGCAGCCGACTCGGGGCGGAGTGTGGCGGCCGAGGACCACGCCGCGGCCCGTGTTGCGTCCAAGTGGACCGAGAATGTCCGGCGTCACTGGCAGGAGGTCCGGGTCGATCATGTTGAGGCCGACGCCGTGGCCGAGGTGCCGCAGATCGGTGACAACCTCACGGTGACCGCGTACGTGAACCTGGGCGAACTCGAGCCAACGGATGTGAACGTGGAAATCGGGTACGGACGGGTTTCCGAGTCCGATCACATTCACGAGCGCAGCTTCGCGCGGCTGGACCAGGTGCGCAGCACCGACGACGGGAAGTGGGCTTTCACCGGTTCGATCACGATCGACCGCTCCGGCCCGTTCGGGTACACGGTGCGCGTCCTCCCGCAGCACGAGTCCCTGACCAACAGGGCCGAACTGGGTCTGGTGGCCACGGCCTGACTCCAGGAGTACGGCAACGGCCGTTCCGGGAATTTTCCCGGAACGGCCGTTCGCTTTTTGGTGGGTGCGACTGTGTCGGACACGTGGTGCGGACCGGGTCAGACCAGGTGCAGCACCGTCACCGACATCGCAGGGGCCACGGTCGAACCTCCCGCTGGGATGGCCGTTCCGTAGAAGGGTCGAAGGGCCGCGTCAGTCGAGAACAGCAGCTCGAATCCGGTCAAGACCGAACGGTCGGCGTCGTCGGGCGTCTCCGTGCCCGTGAACGCTTCCACGGAGTCCTGGTCGGGCAGCCTCACCTCGACGTCGTTCGGGCCACCGTTGACCAGGACCATGCCCTTCGCCGTTCCCGACCGGGCCCCGACGGCCATCTGCACCGTCCGGAATCCCGCGGCCTGCCATTCGTCGGGCTGCATGGGGGTGCCGTTCGGGGAGAACCAGTCCATCCGCACGTCCTGCACGCGGTGCATGTAGTCGTCCGGCTGGGCGTTCATGAAGCGTCGCCGCAACTTGAGCAGCTCCCGGGTGCAGGAGAGCATGGCACGGTCCGCGGGCGTCATGCTCCAGTTCACCCACCCGATGGGTGAGTCCTGGCAGTAGGCGTTGTTGTTGCCGCCCTGCGAGCGCAGGAACTCGTCCCCTGCCGTGATCATGGGGGTGCCCTGGGAGAGCAACAACGTGGCCATCATGTTGCGCGCGGTGCGGGCTCGCGCGGCCCGGACCGACGCGGTGCCGGCGGGGCCTTCCTCACCGTGGTTCCAGGAGTGGTTGTCGTTCGTCCCGTCCCGGTTGTCCTCGCGGTTGGCCTGGTTGTGCTTCTGGTCGTAGGCGGTCAGGTCGTAGAGCGTGAATCCGTCGTGCGCCGTGACGAAGTTGACGGCCGCCAGCGGGGTTCGCCCGGAGGCGGCGAACCGGCTGTTCGACCCCGCAAGGGCGTCCGCGAGCCGGGACAGGCTGCCGCCGGTGCCCCCGGACGCGATGGCCCGCTGATCGGTGAGCCAGAAGTCGCGCACGGTGTCCCGGTAGGAATCGTTCCAGTCCGCCCAACCGGGAGGGAAGTTGCCCGTCTGCCAGCCGCCCATGCCCACGTCCCACGGTTCGGCGATCAGCTTGGAGGCGCCGATCGCGGGATCCGCGTTGGCGGCCACCAGGAACGGGTGGCGCGCGGTGAAGTGGTGGTTGGCGTCCCGCGCCAACGCGGGGGCCAGGTCGAAGCGGAAGCCGTCGACGTGGAGCTGCCGCACCCAGTACCGCAGGGAGTCCAGGGCCATGCGCACCACGTTGGGGTTGGCGAAGTCCAGGGTGTTCCCGCATCCGGTCATGTCCAGGTAGTGGCCGTCGTGATGGCGGTACCACTGCTGGTCCCCCAGACCGCGCCAACAGTAGGCCTGCTCCGTGGCCCCGCCTTCGGCCGTGTGGTTGTAGACGACGTCGAGCACGACCTCCAGCCCGGCGGCGTGCAAGGCCTTGATCGTGGCCTTGACCTCATCCAGCACGCCCTGGGATCCGCGGGCGCGGGCCTGTGGCGTCGCGTAGGCCGCGTGCGGGGCGAAGTAGGACAGCGTGTTGTAGCCCCAGTAGTTGCTGAGACCGTTCTCGGTCAGGTGCGCTTCGTCCAGGTGCGCGTGGATGGGCAGGAGCTCGACCGTGGTGACGCCCAGGGACTTGAGGTAGTCAGTCATGACCGGGTGGGCCAGGCCCGCGTACGTTCCGCGGAGGTCCTCGGGGATTTCCGGGTGCTGAATCGTCAGACCCTTCACGTGGGCCTCGTAGATCACCGTGTCACGCCATGGGATGTCCGGGTGTACGTCCCCGTCCCAATCGAAGCGCTCGTCCACCACGGAGGAGACGTAGCGGGTTCCGTAGGCATCGGTCCGGGGGTCGTGGATCGGCAGATGGTCCGGCCTTCCCACCCGCTCCAGGCCCAGGCCGTGCGGGTCCAGCAGGATCTGCTCGGTCTCCGGCGTCCGATTGCCCTCCCGGAGCATGGGCGAGGACGACGGGATGAACCCGTAGCGGGTCCCGGGCGGCAGAGCCATGAAGGTGTACGGGTCGAGGTCGCTGTTGGCCGCGGCCAGTGCACGGTCGGGGCTGACGTGGATGAGATCGAAGTGGATCCCACCCGACAGGTGCCGCAACGTGTGACGCTGCCAGGACTGGCCCGGTTCGGCCCAGATGAGATCCACCGACTCCAAGCCGGGGGCCCAGACCGCGACGTTCGCCGCGAGGCTCTCCCCCGGTGTCCGCGAGACCCCCAGGGGACGTGAACGGGGTCTCGGGTGGTTGGAACTGAGCGGGCGGTCGCTAGCCGGCACGACGCCGCGCAATCTCGTAGAGGGTGATGCCCACCGCCATGGACGCGTTGAGGGACTCCATGGCCGAGTCGATCGGGATGGACACGATCTGGTCGCAGTTCTCCGTGATCAGTCGGGAGAGGCCCTTGCCTTCGGAGCCGACGACCACGAGCAACGGTTCGGTGGCCAGTTCCAGACCCGGGAGGTCGACGTCGCCTCCGCCGTCGAGACCCACCACGAAGTACCCGTTGGCCTTGGCCTTCTCCACCGCACGGTTGAGGTTGGTGGCCTTGCCGACGGGCACCCGGGCGGCAGCGCCCGCACTGGTCTTCCAGGCGGTTGCGGTCACCCCGGTCGAACGGCGTTCGGGAAGGATCACGGCGTCGCCGGCGAAGGCGGAGACGCTGCGGATGATGGCTCCCAGGTTCCGGGGATCCGTGATGCCGTCCAGGGCCACGACCAGCGGCGGGCGGCGGTCCTCCCCCTGGGCGCGGTCCTGCCACTGGCCCATGACGGACTCGAGCAGGTCCTCGGCGTCCTCGTACTCGTACGGCGGCACCTGGAGCACGACCCCCTGGTGCACGGCGTCCTCGGTCAGGCGATCGAGTTCGGGCTTGGTGGCCTCGAGCACCGGCACGTTCGCCTCGGCGCACAGCTTGAGCGTCTCCCGGATCCGGTCGTCGACCTCGATCCTGGTCGCGATGAACAGCGTCTTGGCCGGGATGCCCGAGCGCAGCGACTCGAGCACGGAGTTGCGTCCGGTCACCAGGTCCTCGGTCTTGCCGGGCCCGCGGCGGTTGTGGGTCTTCGCCGGTCCGCGGTCGGCGGCACCTTTGGGGCGCGCTGCGTTGCGGCGCTCGGCGGCCTTCTTCATCTTGTGGGCCTTGTGGTACGGCCGGTCCTCGGCCTTGGGGGTGGGGCCCTTGCCTTCGAGACGACGGCGTCCGTGACCCCCGGTTCCCACGCTGGGCCCCTTCTTCTTGCTGTTGCCCGCGCCCGGTCGTCGACCTGCTGCCATTGTCCTCATCCCGCCTGTTCGTCCGGCCCCGTGTTCCGTGGAGGCCTCGGTTGCTCGCCGTGCTCGGTCCGTGTCGTGCCGTGTCGGCCCTGGATCGGGTGTCAGCCCAGGGTCCAGGTGGACCCGTTCGCACCGTCGGCCACGCTCACACCGGCGGCCGACAGAGTATCCCGCAACCGGTCGGCTTCCGCCCAATCCTTGTCCGCCCGGGCCGCGGCCCTGCGATCCAGGAGGTCCCGGACCAGGTGGTCCAGTGCAGCGTGCTCACCCCCGCCGGCGGTGCCCTCCAGGTCCATGAGCTGACGCAGCCCCAGGATCTCGGTCATGGCCGCAACGGCACGCGCCTGGGAGGCCGCCACACCGTCGTGCTCCTGGTCGCTGTTCCCACCGGCCTGCTCACCATGGAGCACGGCGTTGCCCTGCCGTACGGCGTCGTGCAGGGCGCCGAGAGCGCGCGGCACGTTGAGGTCGTCGTCCATGGCCTCAGCAAAGGCCTCCGGCACGTCCTCGGCCGTCCAGGTCAGGTCCAGTCCGGCCTCCGCGGCGGCCTTGAGGAAGGCCTCGACGCGTTCGACTGCGGCCGTGGCCTCCTCCAGGGAGGTCGGGCGGTAGTCGAGCACGGACCGGTACTGGGCCTGGCCCAGGTAGTAGCGCACGGCAAGGGGCCGGGCCAACCGGAGCATCTCGTCCGGGGCGATCGTGTTGCCGATGGACTTGGACATCTTGTCGCCCTCGTAGGTGACCAGGCCGTTGTGCAACCAGAAGTTCGCGAACCCGCGTCCGGCCGCCGCGGACTGGGCCAGTTCGTTCTCGTGGTGCGGGAAACGCAGGTCCAGTCCGCCGCCGTGGATGTCGAAGGTCTCGCCCAGGTACTTGCCCGCCATCGCCGAGCACTCCAGGTGCCACCCTGGGCGTCCTCGGCCCCAGGGCGAATCCCAGGACGCGGTCTGCGGGTCCCCGTCCTTGTGTCCCTTCCACAGGGCGAAGTCACGCGGGTCGCGCTTGCCGCGCGGATCGGCGTCGGGGGCGTCCTGCATGTCCTCGACGCGTTGCCGGGTCAGTTCGCCGTAACGGGGCCAGGAACGCACGTCGAAGTAGACGTCGCCGGATCCGTCCTGAGCCGGGTAGGCGTGCCCGGCGTCGATGAGCTCCGCGATCAGTTCGTGCATCTCCGGCACGTGGCCCGTTGCGCGGGGTTCGTAGGTCGGGTCCTCGATGCCCAGAGCTGCGTAGGCCTGGGTGAAGACCTTTTCGAACCGGTAGGCCAGCGCCCACCAGGGTTCGAGGGGGTGCTCGCCGTCGAAGTCCTCCCGGTAGGAGGCCGCCGAGTTCGTCAGGATCTTGTCGTCGATGTCCGTGACGTTGCGGACCGAGGTGACCCGGTACCCGCGGAAGCGCAGCCATCGGCTCAGGATGTCGAACACGAGTGCCGAGCGGACGTGGCCGATGTGGGGTCGGCCCTGCACGGTGGCGCCGCAGTAGTAGAGCCTGGCCTCCCCCGGGTGGACGGGCGTGAAGTCGCGGACGGAGGCGGTCGCGGTGTCGTAGAAGCGCAAGGTCACGCGGGCAAGTCTATCGACCCCGGGGGCGGCCCGGTGGGCCGCCCTCACCCTCCGGTCGCCTGGACCGTGCGGGAACCCGCTCGGCACCCGCCCCGGGTCAGGGCGTGGGGACCACCAAGGCCGTGGCCACCGCGGTCAGGCCCTCGCCACGTCCGGTGAATCCCAGGTGGTCGGAGGTCGTGGCGGACACGGTCACGGAACACCCGGCAGCGCGGGTGAGGGCGGCTTGGGCTTCGTCCCGGCGGGGTGCGAACTTGGGCTTCTGGCCGACGAGTTGCACGGCGATGTTCCCGGGGGTGAACCCCGCCCGACTGACGATCTCCGCCGCCTCCGCGAGGATCCGCAGCCCGGAGGCGCCCTTCATGTCGGGGCGGTCCACCCCGAAGTTCGAGCCCAGGTCTCCGCACCCGGCGGCGGAGAACAAGGCGTCCGCGGCCGCGTGGGCGACGACGTCGCCGTCCGAGTGTCCGGACAGCCCGCGCTCCCCCGGCCAGTACAGGCCCGCGAGCCACAGGGGCACCAGTCCGTCCTCGGCTGCGGCGCACTCCTGGTCATCGGCAAAGGCGTGCACGTCCACGGCGATTCCCGTGCGGGGCAGTACCGGTTCGGTCACGGTCGGGGCTCCGTCCTGTTCAGCGTTCTGGCCAGCAGCGCCTCGGCGAGGACCAGGTCCAAGGGGCGGGTGATCTTCAGGGCGGCGTCATCCCCCGCAACGGTGTGGACGGTGCGGTCGGAGAACTTCTCCACCAAGGAGGCATCGTCCGTGACGGAGACCTCCGGGTGGTCTGCGCCGGCGTCGTTGACCGCCAACAGGAGATCCCAGTCAAAGCCTTGCGGGGTCTGAACAGCGCGGAGGCCGCTGCGATCGACCACGCCCTGACAAGCACCCGTTCCATCCACCGCACGGATGGTGTCCACGACGGGGAGGACCGGGATCACCGCCTCCTGACCGTCCACCAGCGCTCGGGCAACCCTGGCGAACACCTCCGTGGGTGCAAGACACCGGGCGGCGTCGTGAACCAGAACGCCCCGGGGTCGGCACCCGAGGGCGCGGAGGTGCTCCAGGGCGTTGCGCACGCTGTCCGCACGATCGGCACCGCCGGTCACAGCGACAGCGCCCTGGCTGCGAGCAACGTCCGTCAGGCCGGTGTCCCCGGCGGGCACCGTGACCACCACGGGGCCTTCGTCCCAGTCGCCGTCGTCGGCGGTCACGCCGGAGGTGGTGATGCCGGTGAGGCAGTGTTCCAGGATCGTGCGGTCACCCACCCGGACCAAGGCCTTGGGGATGCCCTGCCCCAGCCTGGTTCCGGATCCTGCCGCAACGACGACGACGGCGAACCCACCGGGAATGGGTGGGTTCGCCGTCGTCTGAACTTGTGGTGGCTGTGGCGTCATGGCGCGGGAGTCAGCAGGTCCGCCGTCGGAGACGGTGACCGTGCGTGATCGAGCGGATCAGGCCGCCAGGACGTCGTCGAGGCGCTTCTCTGCCTCTTCTTCGTCGATGTCCTTGGCCAGCGCCAGCTCCGAGGTCAGGATGTGACGAGCCTTGGTGAGCATGCGCTTCTCGCCAGCGGACAGGCCACGGTCCTTGTCCCGCCGCCAGAGGTCACGGACGACTTCCGCAACCTTGAGCACGTCACCGGAGGCGAGCTTTTCCACGTTGGCCTTGTAGCGACGCGACCAGTTGCTGGCTTCCTCGACGTCCTGCGCCTGCAGGACCGCGAAGACCTCCTTGAGGCCTTCTTCGTCGACGACGTCGCGGACGCCCACCAGGTCGACGTTCTCCGCGGGTACCTCGATCACCAGATCACCCTGGGTGACCTTGAGCTTGAGGTACATCTTCTCTTCGCCCTTGATGGTGCGGGTCTTGATCTCTTCGATCAGTGCCGCCCCGTGGTGGGGGTAGACGACTGTCTCGCCAACCTCGAAAACCATGTTTTGTGCCCCTTTCCGACGACCGATTCTAGCACGGCGCTGCGGCGTGTTTCCGGGCGTCCGCGGGCTGCGATCGGCCCCGGCCCGGACGTTCGAACCATGTAGCGGCCTGCAACCTGCGCCGCCATCCGGGTCTCGGATGCGGACGAACCGTCGTCAAGCGGATAGCATGAGATCCAAAAGACATCGAACCGTCGAGGAGTTCGCGCCGTGAACATCGCCGCCCGCAAGCAGGTCAGGATGGTTGGCCTGTGTGCTGCAGTTGTCGCAGCCACCGTGTCAGTGACCGGTTGCTCGTACGTCAACCCCGAAGCCACCACGTTTGAGTACTCGGGTTCGGACGGCTTGGTGGAGAAGATCGACGACGTCTCACTGAACAACATCCTGATCGTTGCCAAGTCGGAGCAGGATCCCGGCCGCGTCCTGGGCACCGTGGTCAACGATTCGGACCAGGACATCACGCTGGAGCTGAAGACCTCCGAAGCCAACGCGCAGATCGAGGTCCCGGCGGACAGCGAGACGCGGCTCGAGGACACCGACAACCAGACCTTGCTGGAACCCGCCGGAGCCCAGCCCGGTGAGATGGTCGAGGTCACCTTCACCACCGACGGCGGTTCCCTGACCAAGTCCGTCCCGGTTCTGGACCACACGTTCCCGCGCTACGCGGAGTACATCCCGGGCGGGGCGCCGTCCACGCCGGGCAACCCGTCCAACACCCCGGCCCCGGAGGGTGAAGAAGGCGGGCACTGACCCGTCTGCGCATCAAACTCCTACGCTTCGACGAAGGCCGGGGAGGAACCCACTGGATGGGTTCCTCCCCGGCCTTCGTCGTGCCCGCACCCAGCGACGGAGCGCTCAGGGTTGCGCGGCGCTCAGGCGCAAGGGTTCACAGTTCGAACTTGTACCCCAGGCCACGGACCGTGACCAGGTGTTTGGGATCCGAGGGGTCCGGCTCGATCTTGGAGCGCAGACGTTTGACGTGGACGTCCAGGGTCTTGGTGTCGCCGACGTAGTCGGAACCCCACACGCGGTCGATCAGCTGGCCGCGGGTCAGCACCCGACCGGCGTTGCGCAGCAGCATCTCGAGCAGCTCGAACTCCTTGAGGGGCATGCTGATGTCCTCGCCCGCGACGCTGACCACGTGGCGTTCGACGTCCATGCGGACCGGTCCGGCGGCCACCGTGGCCGTCTCCACCTCCTCGGGTTCGGTACGACGACGCAGCACGGCCCGAATCCGGGCGACGAGCTCGCGGGAGGAGTAGGGCTTGGTCACGTAGTCGTCCGCGCCCAGCTCGAGGCCCACGACCTTGTCGATCTCCGCGTCCTTGGCGGTGAGCATGATGATGGGCACTGCGGAGCGTTGGCGGATCTGACGGCAGACCTCGGTTCCTGACTGGCCCGGGAGCATGAGGTCCAGAAGGATCAGGTCGGCCCCGGCGCGTTCGAATTCGCTGACGGCGTCGAGGCCGTTGTCCACGACCTCGGTCTCGAACCCCTCACGACCGAGCAGGTAGGACAGGGGATCCGACAGGGATTCCTCGTCTTCGACGATCAGGATCCGGGTCATCGTAGTTCTCCGTTCGCGTCTTGGTTGGTCATCGGCGCCGCGAGCTCTCCGGCACCGCGGTCGGTCGGTTGGTTCCTTGCGGGCTGCGGTGGTTCGCCGGGCTTCTCGGTCCCCTCGGCCGCTTGATCGAGGGCGTCCATTTCCTCCATGACCGGAACCGACAGAGTGAAGGTGGAGCCCTGCCCTTCCCGGGACCAGACCGTGACCTCACCGCCGTGCTGCTGCATCACGTGCTTGACGATGCTCAGTCCCAGCCCGGTGCCGCCGGTCTGCCGCGAGCGCGCCGCGTCCACGCGGTAGAAGCGCTCGAAGATCCGTTCCTGCTCCTCTTCGGAGATGCCGGGGCCTTGGTCGGTCACGGAGATCTGGATCATGCCCTCGCGCTCCCGGACACCCACCCCCACGCGTGTTGCGGGCGGCGAGTAGCGGATGGCATTGTCGATCAGGTTGCGCAGGGCGGTGGTGAGCAGGTCGGCGTCGCCGAAGGCCTGGGCCTGGACCTGCCCGCCCACGACGATCTTGATCTCGCGCGACTCAGCGGTGAGGCGGTTCCGGTCCACGGCCTCACCGATGACCCGGTCCAGGTCCACGGGGCGGCCCGCCGCGACGACGTCGGTGCCCTGCAGGCGGGAGAGTTCCATGATGTCCTGCACCAGCGCGGTCAGGCGTTCTGACTCCTTGTGCAGGCTCTGGGTGAAGTGACGGATGGCGTCGGGATCGTCGGCGGCGTCGCCGATGGCTTCGGACAGCAGGCGGATGGCACCCACGGGGGTCTTAAGTTCGTGCGACACGTTGGCCACGAAGTCGCTGCGCACGGACTGTGCCCGGACGATCTCCGTCTGGTCCTCCGCGAGCAGCAGGACGTACTCGTCGCCCAGGATCGCCACGCGCACGTCCAGGACCGTGGCACCGGAGTGGTTGGGACCGCGTCCGAGTTCCAGGCGGTATTCCTCCGTCACTCCCGTGGCCCGCACGGACCGGACCATCTTCAGCAAGTCCTCCTGGGCCACGGAGTATCCGCGCACCAGTCCGAAGGCGTAGGCGGCCGGTGATGCCCTGACAACACCGTCCACACCGTCCACCACCACGTAGGCCTGTCCGATCACGGACAGCACGTCGGCGGCTCCGTCGGGCAGGCCCGGTTCGTCGATCTCCAGTGCGTCCGCACGGCGACGGGGGGTCCCCCGGAGCACCAGGAGACCGCTCAGGCCAAGCAGCAGGCCGATGAGCCCGGAGACGGCGGCGACGACGGATGAGTCCACGGCACCTAGAGTAAGCGGCCGAACTACCCGGTGGGGGCAGAACCACCCCCGTGGGGACCCCGCGCGTCACCTGGTCATGAACGGTTACGCACGAGTTGGTCAGACGTTCACCCACCCGACCGCCGTCGGGACCGGCCCGGGCACGCACGGGGTCGGCACCGCCGGTAAACTCTTCTGATGGATCTACGGGTGCTGCCGTGCGCCCGAAAATTGTCGATGCCCACACGGGGGACGCGGCCGACTGATCCGGCCGCCGTTTCCTCCCGCGCTGGACACGCGATGTGAGAGGAGCGCGCGATGCGCGAAGTTTTCCAGGCTGAACTGAAGCAGGTCGGCGAGGAACTGGTTGAAATCGCCAAACTGGTGGACAAGGCCTTGAGCGAGGCCCGCCAGGCCTTCTTGGACGCCGACCTGGAGACCGCGCAGGAAGTCATCGCGGGAGACGCCCGCATCGACTTCATGCAGAACGAACTCGACGAGCGGTCGATCGACATCCTGGCCCTGCAGGCGCCCGTGGCCTCCGACCTGCGGATGATCGTGGGTGCGCTGCGGATGAGTTCTTCGCTCGAGCGTATGGGCGACCTGGCGCGCCACCTTGCCCAGGACGCCCGTCGTCGCTACCCGGAGCCCGTTCTGCCCCCGCAGCTGGTGGACACGTTCACCCAGATGTTCGATCTGGACCTGGAGATCATCGAGGGTGTCATCCAGGTCCTGGAAACCCGCGACATGGGGGTGGCCGACTCGATCTACGCAAAGAAGGCAAAGGTCAACGAGCTGCACCAGAGCGTCTTCACCGCGCTGACCAACGAGGACTGGGACTCCCCCGTCTCCACCGCCGTGGATGTGACCCTCTCCGCCCGTTACCTCGAGCGCATCGGAGACCACGGGGTCTCCGTGACCCGCAAGGTTGCCTACCTGGTCACGGGTGAATGGACCCCGTCGGCCTCCGTGGAGCACCCGACGGGTCACGGGCACGTCGGCTCTGACGCCTGAGTCACCCGCGGGATCAACACACAAGGGCGGGGCCCACAACCATCCGGTTGTGGGCCCCGCCCTTGTGCTGAGGCCGTCGGTGGGGGCCCGCCAGGATCAGGTCACTTCTTGCCCTGGTTGGCCACGGCCTGGATGTTGGCCGCTGCGGCCTCCGGGTCCAGGTACTCGCCGCCCGCAGTCACGGGGCGGAAGTTCTGGTCCAGCTCGTAGTACAGGGGGATGCCGGTCGGGATGTTGAGGCCGGCGATGTCGTCGTCGGAGATCCCGTCCAGGTGCTTCACCAGCGCGCGCAGCGAGTTGCCGTGCGCGGCGACCAGAACCACGTTTCCGGCCTTGAGGTCGGGGACGATCTGCTCTTCCCAGTACGGCAGGAAACGCTCCAGGACGTCCTTGAGGCACTCGGTGCGCGGGGCGTCCTGCACGTCGGCGTAGCGGGGATCGTGGGCCTGCGAGAACTCGTCGTCGTCGTCCAACTCGGGCGGCGGCACGTCGTAGGAACGGCGCCAGGTCATGAACTGCTCTTCGCCGTACTCGTCACGCACCTGGGTCTTGTCCTTGCCCTGAAGCGCACCGTAGTGACGCTCGTTGAGGCGCCAGGACCGCTTGACGGGGATCCAGTGACGGTCCGCGGCGTCCAGGGAGAGGTTGGCGGTCATGATCGCGCGACGCAGCAGGGAGGTGTGCACGATGTCCGGGAGGATGTCGCGTTCCTTGAGCAGCTCACCGCCGCGGGTGGCCTCGCCCTTGCCCTTCTCGGTCAACGGCACGTCAACCCAGCCGGTGAAGAGGTTCTTCTCGTTCCAGTCCGACTGCCCGTGGCGCAGCAGGATCAGCTTGTACTTCGCTTCAGTAGCCATGCGCCCAGTATTTCACCGCGGCGACCGCCGATGTCTCGTGTTGCAGCCCTGTGTCTGCGTTCCTGTGTGAATTCGTGGTTCCGCGTGCTGAAAGGTCTGGGATCGCCGCGGGACCGCGGGTCACCAGGCAGAGGGACCGGAGGATTCCACGTCGACGGCGGGCTTGACGTCCGCGAGATAGACGCCGCAGACCGTGGCGGTGATGAGCGCCACGAAGTAGGAGCTGCTGCTTGCCAACTGCCCGGTGAGAATCATGGCCAGGACCAGTGCGATCACGGCAAAGCAAGCGCCGGTCGCGGCCAGCCAGAAGCTCCGCGTCCGCTTGAACGCGCGCTGGAACTGGACGGCCTTGGTCCTGGCCAGGCAGTGGAAGAAGGCGAGGCCGCACAGGACAGCCACGAACACAACAGCCGCCACATCGGTCCAGGTGACGAGCTGCGAGATCAGGTACTCGAAGGGCGAGAGGGTCATGATCCGAGCCTAACGGTCGCCAACGCGCGATCCAGGTCCGCCCACAGGTCCTCGACGTTCTCGATCCCCACGGACAGCCGCAGCAGTGATTCGGGGACGGTCGCCGGTTCGTCGTGGTGCCTTCGCCGCCGCTCCACCAGGGACTCCACTCCTCCCAGCGAGGTCGCCGGGGTCCACACCTCGAGGGCTTCGACCACTCGTTGAGCGCCGTCGGCATCCGTGGCCAGCTCGACGCTGATGATCGCCCCGTACCCACCGTCCATCTGGGCCGCCGCCCGGAAGTGCCCCGGGTCCGAGGTCAGGCCGGGGTACCGCACCCGTGTCACGGCGGGGTGCGCGGCCAGGCGCGCGGCCAGGTCCAGCGCTGAGCGGCCCGAACGCTCGACCCGCAGCGACAGGGTGCGCATGCCCCGCAGGGCCAGCCAGGTCTCGAAAGTCCCGGGGATCGCACCGTTGATGGTGCGGTGGTGCTTCAACCGCGCCCACAGGTCGGGGTCGGTGGTCAGCACGGCCCCCAGGACGACGTCGGAATGCCCGGCCAGGTACTTGGTCACCGAGTGCACCACGATGTCCGCGCCGAGAGTCAGGGGCCGTTGCAGCAAGGGCGTGGCAAAGGTGTTGTCGACGGCGGTCAGCACCCCAGAGGCACGGGTGGCCGCCAGGATCTCGGGCAGGTCGGCCACTTCCAGCATGGGGTTCGTCGGAGACTCCAGCCAGACCAGGTCGGCACCGTCGGCAGCCTCCAGGACCGCCTGCGTGTCCGTGACGTCCACCCGGGTCACGGTGAAGTGGCCCGCGCGTTGTGCGTCGTCGACCAGGACCTGGGAGCCCTGGTAGGCGTGGGTGGGCATGACCACCCGCCCACCGACGGGTACGAGTGACATGACGGTCCCCACGGCGGCCAGCCCGGAGGCCACCGCCAGTGCGGGCAGGTCCGCGTGCTCGAGCCGACCGAGCACCCCTTCGAAGTCCTCCCACGTGGGATTGGACATCCGACCGTACCCACGGTCGGTGTCGGTCATCTCCCCGGCTCCGCGATAGGTCGAGGTCAGGACGACGGCGGGGCTCACGGGTGCGTCGTGAACGGGTTCGGGACGGCCGCCGGTGACCACGACCGTGTCAGGCCGGAGGCCCGTGGAATCAGACATGCCACAAGAATAGGCTCGCCCGTCGCGTCGTCCGATCCCGCCGTTACAGTTGAGCAGTGACTTCCACCGCTCCCCATGGCGATCCGACCGGCCAGGCCTCCGAGGACCGCAGCTCAGACGAACCTGGCTCGGTCGAACGGTACCCGGGGCTGTTCATCGCGTTGGAAGGCGGAGACGGCGCAGGCAAGAGCACCCAGATCAAGCGGTTGACCCGCAACCTCCAGGACACCGGCCACACCGTCCTGACCACCCGCGAACCCGGCGGCTCACCCATGGGTGAGGAGATTCGTGACCTGGTCCTGAATCCTGCGTACGCCCCCGTGGACGCACGGACGGAGGCGCTGCTGTTCGCCGCCTCGCGCAGTGCCCACGTGGAGACCGTGATCCGCCCTGCTTTGCAGCGCGGGGAGGTGGTGGTGACCGACCGCTACCTCGATTCCTCGGTGGCGTACCAGGGCGCAGGCCGTGGACTGGGTACCGCCGTGGTGCGCGACCTCAACACCTGGGCCGTGAGCGGACTCATGCCCGATCTGACGGTGCTGCTGGACGTGAGTGCGGCCACGGGGCGCGCGCGCCGGTCCTCCCGCACGGAGGATCGCATGGAGCAGGAATCCGAGGAGTTCCACGACCAGGTCCGTCAGGCCTTCCTGGACCTCGCCGCACAGTCCCCGGACCGCTACCTGGTCCTTCCGGCGGACTCCCCCGTTCCCGCCCTGGCCGAGCGGATCGCCGCACATGCACAGGAGATGCTGGGAGCGAGGCGGTTGCCGTGACGGTCTGGGACGAACTGGTGGGTCAGGACGCCGTGGTGGCCCAGTTGCAGCGCGCAGCACAGGACGAACGCCCCACGCACGCGTGGTTGTTCACGGGCCCCCCGGGTTCGGGGCGATCCAGCGCGGCCCTGGCGCTGGCCGCCGCCTTGCTGTGTGAACAGCCGGACCCTGCGGAGCGCGGGTGCGGGCGCTGCACGTCCTGCCGCACGGTCGCATCCGGGTCGCACGCGGACCTCACGCATTTCCGCACCGAACACAACGAGATCCGCATCGACGATGCCCGGGAGCTCGTGGTCCGGGCCCAGGACAAACCCTCCGTGGGCCGGTGGCGGGTCATGGTGGTCGAGGACGCCGACCGTATGGTTGAGCGGACCTCCAACGTCATGCTCAAGGCCATCGAGGAACCGCCGCCCAACACGATCTGGCTCCTGTGCGCCCCCAGCCCCATGGACGTGCTGGTCACCATCCGCTCCCGGTGCCGCCCGGTCACCCTCCGGATCCCACCGGTCGAGGCCGTGGCCGAACTGCTCGAAACCCGCGACGGCGTTCCCCCCGCGTTGGCCGCGGAATGCGCCCGGCTCGCCCAGTCGCACGTGGGCGTCGCCAGGCGCCTGGCCCAGTACGACGACGCCCGCGAGCGGCGTCGTCGGGTGGTGGAACTGCCGCTTCGCCTGGGTGGCGTGGCCGACGCCGTGCGGGAGGCCGACCGGTTGACCAAACTTGCCGAGGAAGAAGCCACCGCCGACGCGGAGACCCGCCACGAGGAGGAGCGCGCCCACCTGATGGTGGCCTTGGGAGCACCGGAATCCGGGCGGATGCCCCCCAGCGTGCGCAGCGCCTTGAAGCGACTCGAGGACGATCAGAAGCGGCGCTCCAAGCGCATCCGCACGGACACCCTGGACCGGTTCCTGATCGATCTGACCACGTTCTACCGCGACGTGCTGACCCTCCAACTGGGAACGGGGTCCCACCTGGTCAATTCCCATCTGGAGGGGCCTCTGCAGGACTACGCCGCGAACAGTTCGCCGGAGGAATCCCTCAAGCGCATTGACGTGATCACCCGGACGCGTTCCAGGATCCGCACCAACGCCGCCGCGGGCCTGGCCTTCGAGGCAATGGCGGTGTCGTTGTTGTGACGAGGTTTCCCAGCCGGTTTTCCCCACGCCGATCTTCCCTGAGCCGGTCCTGCTACCACCGGCTCTCTTCGTCGCGGGCACTTGTGGCCGCGGCCGTCGTCGCGCTGATGGCCACCGTGCTCGCCCTGGCCGGCTGCGCCCCCAAGGAGACCTCGACGGCTGATTCGGCGGCCCTGGACGGTACGGACCCGGCGCTGGCCGAGTACTACGAACAGGAGATCACCTGGGATGACTGCCAGGACGTCGCCCGCGGGTCGGACCTCGAGTGCGCGGACCTGACCGTGCCCGTGGACTACTCCGACCCGGAGGGTGAAACCACCACCGTGGTCATGGCCCGGTCAACCTCCGGCGGGAACGCCAGTAAGGGATCGTTGCTGATGAACCCCGGTGGGCCCGGCGGATCCGGTGTGGACCTCATGCAGGCGGCCCCTGCGTACTTCGACGAGGACGTCCAGGAGACCTACGACCTGGTCTCCTTCGACCCTCGCGGGGTCTACCGCTCCGACGGGATCGAGTGTCTGGACGACGCCGAGGTGGACGAGTGGCGGGCGGAGTCGGCCTTCGACCCTGAGACCGAGTCCCTGGACGACCTCCGCTCTGAGTACGAGGACGTCGGTCAGGCCTGCGAGGAGAACTCAGGTCCCGTTCTGGAACACATGGACACGGAATCCGTGGCGCGGGACATGGACGTCATGCGCGCCGTCCTGGGTGATGCGACCACCAATTACGTGGGGTTCTCCTACGGGACGCAGATCGGCTCGACCTACGCGGGCCTGTTCCCGGACCGCGTGGGGCGGTTCGTTCTGGACGGCGCCGTGGATCCCGAGCTGACCAATTCCGAGGTCACGGTGGGCCAGGCCGCTTCCTTCGAGGAAACCCTGCGGCGTTTCGTGGAGGACTGCGCGGAGACCAACAGCGAGTGCTTCACCGACGGATCCGTGGACGACGGGCTGGAGGAGATCCAGAGCATCATCGACCGCACCCGGGACGGGTCCGTGACCGCGGACGACGGGCGCGAGGTCTCGTCGGTCTCCGCCGTCGAGGGGGTTCTGGTCCCGCTGTACTCCCCCTCCGGGTACTCGACCCTCAACCAAGCGCTGGTGGATGCGCAGGGCGGCGACTACACGGCGTTGCTGGAGATCTCGGACTCGAACCACGGGCGGGAGGCCGACGGAAGCTACCGCGGCAATTCGAGCGTGGCCTTCGCCGCCGTCAATTGTCTGGACTACGACGCCGACGCGGTGACCGACGAACAGATGGCCCGGAACCAGGACGAACTGAACCAGGTCTCACCGACCTTCGGTGAGTTCCTGGGCTACTCGGACGCAGCGTGCCAGGGCTGGCCGGTGGAGTCCGTGGATCAACCGGCCGCGGCCGAGTACGACGGTGACTCGCAGATCCTGGTGGTGGGAACCCGCCACGACCCGGCCACGCCGTATCCGTGGGCGGAGGCCCTGACCGAGCAGCTGGGCAATGCCCGTCTGCTGACCTACGACGGCTGGGGCCACGGTGCGTACACGAGCGGGAACTCGTGCGTGATCTCCGCCGTCAACACCTATCTGGTCGACGGCGACCTGCCGGACCAGGGGACGGTGTGCGCCGCGAGCTGACCGGCGCCACCCGATAACGGGCCCCTACTAGCTGTACTGACCGGACACGTTGATCGACCTGCAGGGTTGACCTTGCCGTAACGTCAATGCTTAGCGTCCAAGGCATGACAATCACGATGCTCGACAGCGCCGCAGGCATGCACGCCATGTTCGATAGCTCCCCTGACCAGTGGCCGGAGGCGGCCCGCCGGTTGTGGGAGCCGATGGTCGGCATGTACTTCTTCATCCCTGATGGTCCCGACATGGCCGCAGTTCACGGGCAGAACTTCGGCTTCGGGCCGAGCGCCCCGCGCCAGGACATGCTTGACGCACTCCATCGGTTGGAGCAGGCCGACGCGTGGAACCGCATGGAGCGGGCCCTCACGCAGGGCACTGAGGACTTGGCGGCGGCCTGTCCTGTGGCAACGATTCCCGAACTGACGGTGCTGCTGATCCTGGGCGATCCCACCAACCGACACTTCATGGACGAGATCGGTGGCCTGTCGGCCTTCGGCGGGATCAGTGGCTACATCGCGATCACGGTCTGGCCCACCGACGAGGTCCTCGACCGACTGGAAGCGATCGCCCTGCACGAACTGCACCACAACGTGCGCTACTCGCCCGGTGGCATCGTGTGGAACCCGCAGACCGTCACGGTCGGTGAACACGTCGTTGCCGAGGGGCTCGCCGACCTGTTTGCTGCCCAGTCCCACAGCCGGCGCGGCTACACGCACTTCGTCACCGATCAGACCCGCCGCAGTGACGACGTTCTGCGCAGGGTCGTCGAGGGGTTGGACGTGACAGGGATGCAGGACTTAGCCGCCTGGGTCCTCGGCGACGCCAGTGCTCGCCTGTTCGGTTCCACGCCGGTTGGACTGCCCACCGGCGCCGGATACGCGGCCGGGGCCCGCATTGCCCAGGCATATCTGGAGGCGACCGGTCGCACGGCAGCCGAGTGTGTCACCACGCCCGCCGCTGAGATCTTGGACGTCGCCCTGCCACAGTTGGGCCTGACGCGACACGACGGCTGACAGGAGGAGCGCGATGGTGGAGTGGACTGTCCGTGAACTCGCAGACCGGGCCGGTATCAGCCCACGGACCCTGCGCCATTACCACCAGATCGGCCTCCTGGCCCCGGATCGGATCGGCGCCAACGGCTACCGCTACTACGGGCCCACTGCGGTTGCGCGACTCCAACGGATCCTGCTGCTGCGTGAAGCCGGTCTGTCGCTGACTGCCATCAAGGCAGTACTGGCTGGCGAGGCCGACCATGGTGTCGAAGTCGAAGCTCTCGAAGCCCACCTGCTCCGGCTGCGCCGGGACCAGGATGCCCTTGCGAGGCGCATTGCTGCTGTCGAGCACACCGTGGCGATGCGGCGCGAGGGTCGCCAGCCCCGGATGGACATGATGCTCGAAGGCTTCAACGACCGCTACGAGGACGAGGTCACCCAGCGGTGGGGCCGTGACGTGTTCGAGCAGTCGAACCGCTGGTGGCACACCAAGAGCATCGACCAGCAACGACAGTTCCAAGCCGACGCCGAAGCGCTGTTGGCCCGTTGGGGCGAGCTGCATGCCCACGGAATCGCACCAACAGACACGGCCGCCCAAGACCACGCAGCAGTTCACGCAGCTTGGTTCGCCCAGATCCCCGGCACCCCCGCCCACGACGGGGACACCGCCAAGACCCGCGCCATGCTCCACGGCATAGCCAACCTCTACGCCACCAACCCCGCCTTCCATCCCGCCTTCGGCAGCGCCGAAGCCGCCACCTTCGCCGCCCACGCACTGCACCACTACACCGACGCGAACCATCCGGAGTGAGCCTGGGCGAGCGCGGCGACCCGTCCAGAAAGCTCGCACATGTCCCACGCCAACGCCGCCCTCACGCCGCGCCACCGATTGATCGTTGCTCGCCTGGTGATCGACGACGGGTGGCCGATTAGCGAGGTCGCCGCCCGCTTCCAAGTGTCTTGGCCAACCGTGAAGCGCTGGGCCGACCGCTACCGCAGCGGTGAGTCCATGCAAGACCGCAGCTCGCGCCCACGCCGCTCGCCGAACCGAACCAGCCCAACGACCACCCGGCGTTGCATCAACCTGCGGCTGCGCCTCCGAGAGGGGCCAGTGCAGTTGGCCTGCCGGCTCGGCATCGCTCCCTCGACGGTCCACCGCATCCTCACGGACGCGCATCTGAACCGACTGTCCCACGTGGACCGCGCCACCGGCGAACCCGTCCGGCGCTACGAACACGACCATCCCGGCGCCATGCTGCACGTCGATGTGAAGAAGCTCGGCAACATCCCAAACGGAGGCGGCTGGTGCTACGTCGGCCGCCAACAAGGCGAGAAGAACCGAGCCGCCACCCCAGACAAGCCCCGCAACAAGTACAGCGACCCGTTGATGGGCAAGGCCTACGTCCACACCGTCATCGACGACCACTCCCGCGTCGCCTACGCTGAGATCCACGACGACGAAACCGCCCTCACCGCCACGGCCGTGCTGGTCCGGGCGGTCGAGTGGTTCAACGCCCGCGGCGTCACCGTCGAGCGAGTCCTGTCCGACAACGGCGGCGCCTACCGCTCACACCTGTGGCGCGATGCCTGCACCGAACTCGGCATCAAGCACAAACGTACCCGCCCGTATCGTCCGCAGACCAACGGCAAGGTGGAGCGCTTCCACCGCACCCTGGCTGACGGCTGGGCCTACGCCCGCTACTACACCTGCGAGGCTGAGCGTCGGGGCGAGCTGGATGGTTGGCTGCACTACTACAACCAGCACCGGCCTCACACGGCCTGCGGGAACCAGCCGCCCTTCTCGCGATTGATCAACGTCCCCGGTCAGTACAACTAGCCGTCCGCGAGGTGGGCACCGCCGTCGTTCCCGGATGCCCCCAGCGTCACCCGGGCATCGCCAGGCGGCGGACGGACTCTCCCCTGGAACCGTGCGAGCCCGAATCGCGGTGCGAGCTCGGCAACTGCAGCAGTGCAGGGACGGCGCGGATGGAATCAACCACCACGTCCGCCCCGGCCGACTTCAACGCCGGCCCCAGGTGCGCACCCGTGAGCACACCCACCTTCAAACCGGCCCCGGCCCGCGTCCCGGCCTGCATGTCGGCCGTGGTGTCCCCCACGACCATGACCTCCCGGACGTCGCCGATGTCCAGCGCCAGCAACGCAGTCAGGATCATGTCCGGGTAAGGCCGGCCGCGTCCCGCATCCGCCGGGCACAGGCTCAGGTCGGCCAGACCCATCCACCCCAGGGACTCCAGGATCATGTTCTGGCTGTGCCGGTTGTACCCGGTGGCCAAACAGACCTTGAGGCCGGCCTTGTGCAGTCTTTCGATGGATTCCGCCGCACCCTCGACGGGCTGGACGCCCTCCGCGCTCAACAACTCGTCCAGTTGCCGTTCGAACTCGTGGGTGGCGCGGAGAGCCGTGGCGGGGTCGCCCTGGAAGAGCTGCTGGAAGACCCGGACCTTGGACTGTCCCAGCGTGTCCCGCAGATAAGCCAGCATCCCGGCGAAACGCAGGGAGCCCGTATCCACACCCAGGTCCTGGACGGTCCGAATGAAGGCGCGCTCCATCAACCCGTTGTCCTGGAAGGTCGTCCCTGACATGTCGATGAAGGCCAGTTTCAGGCCACGGGTGAGGTCGTGCCCCATAACTCACCGCCGCGTTCGTGTGCGTGGAATATCTCGAAGCACACATCGTCCAGGGGCGGACAATCCCAGGTCCGACCTGGGGTCGACGGCCGGGTGAACGCTGGGAGAACAGTCGTTCACGTGCGCGGATGACACCCAACCCTGAAGATCCCCGAGCCGAACCCCGGGTGATTTGTGGTGCTGACCCGCGGCGGTGCTAAAGTGTCGTGCGCGCTGCTCGCAGCGCCGCACTTTTGTGCGCCGCCTTAGCTCAGTCGGTAGAGCGATTCACTCGTAATGAATAGGTCGCCGGTTCGATTCCGGCAGGCGGCTCGGTCAAGGAGCCCGGTACCCCACGGTACCGGGCTCCTTTCGTCTCATGGAACGCCCGAGTGCCGCACCGATCAGACGCCAGGGCCCAGAACCCTCCACACGCTCCGCCCATACCTTCGTCACACAGGTTGGACACTTCCGCCCACATCTCTGGTCCCATGCCGCCGCTGCCTTCAGACTGGCCGAAATGCCAATCGATGAGGAGGCATCGGGATGACAACGCCGACCCCTGAAAACACCACACCGGTGGCCGCGGGAGCGACCCTGTTGGACATCTCCGGAGACCAACCACCGCGACAGCGCCAACCGACCATCACGGCCGTACGCACCTTCCCCGCAGACGCCTTCCCCTTGCGGATCATCTGGGGCGACGGTGACAACGCATACGCCGTGCACCAGGACGGTTTCCTGATGCGAACCCAGTCTTCCGGAGTGGACTGGGTTCGGCTCCACTCCCCTGGGCCGAACGACCCCATCCCGGGATACAAAGACGTCTTCATGCCCATTCCGGACACAGACCTCCAACGGATCGTGGCAATGGGTAACGCAGGAACATTCACGGCACCAGTCATGCAACCCATGTATTCCGCGGACGGCGGGCGGACCTGGACGAACGCCGCATCCGGAACGTTGCTCACCGGGGACCAGCCCCTGGGCGCCACTTCAATGGGACGTGATCCCAATTCGGGACACCTCTACTTCGGTGCCTACCTGCCGTCCGGGGCCGACCGCGTGCCCGAGTTGCGCCTGTGGCGTTCCACGGACCAAGGGGTGAATTGGAGCGTGTTCCATGTCTTTCCCGGGATGTCCTCGACCACTGGGCAACCCGTCACCCGTCACATCCACTCGATCACCTGGGACCAGTATTCCCAGCGCCTCTACCTGACCGTGGGTGACCTACAGCCCGGTGGTGGCATTTACCGGGTGACCGCTGACGGCACCGGTGTAGAACCGGTCCTGCTCAACACCCAGGTTCCCAATTATCTGGCCTGTGCGATCGACTTGATGTTCTTCCCGAATCACATCGTGTGGGGCACGGACAATTCCTCGGAACTGGGCATCTTCCGGATGGCAAGGGACCAGATCGGTGCCACCAACCCGCAGGTGGAGAAGACGTTCCGGACCAACTCGAGCAACTGGTGGGCCTGGCCGCTGGACCCCCAGGGCACACGCTGGATGATGTCCGGATCCAATGACAGCGCCTACACCAACATCGACACCGCTTGTCACCTGTACATCGTGGGTGACGAAGGTCTGGAGGTCCACGAGGTCGGCACCGTCCCCGGGCAAGGTGAGTGGGGCGGGCCGCTGTCGGTGCAATGCGTGGGTCCACGGGACGGCAAGTCGCGGTTCTGGATGAACTCGCGGTTCTTCTCGTCCAACTGGTCTGGGTACTTCGCGGCCACGATGTCCACCGGGATTGCCGTCGAAGGCAGAGACCGGCGCGAAATCGGCGCCATGCCCACGGAACGTCTGCACGGAACTGCCACGGTTGACCCCGGATCTTCCGCTGTTCTTGGCCACCTGCGGGTCCCACGCCGACGCCGGGACCTCGTGGTCTTTGACATGGGCCGGTACATCGTCTCAGGCCCGAACACCGCCGTGGTGGAAGTGTGGAACCCACGCACGAACAGCAGGGTGGGCGGGCTGCAGACCAACGCTCTGGACCGTGCCTTCGACAGCGGCTATCAGGCACCCTGGTGGACCCGGGCCGAGAAACTCGACGCGGGGGACGTGTTGCTGCTGAGAGTGACCAACACGGGAACGACGAGCCCCGTGACCGTCACCGGTTTCATGTCCTACCGCTTCGAGCGGTCACGTCGTTCGGACTACGACTGGTCGCCGAACAGCTTCTGACCTGCTCCAGCCGGTCGTTCGACGCCCACCTGAAAGCATTCAGGAATCGTGCAGCGTGAAGAGTTGCTCCGCCCGGTCGACCCGTTCGGCCACGGCCGCCGCACGTCGCGCAATGGCATCGAGCCGCAAGCGGGCCGCATCGGGCCGCTGACTCGAATCCGTCGCAGTCCCCTGCCCATGGAACCGGGCCATCGCGAGCGCTTCGGCCGCCTGCGCCAAATCGTTGCCCGCGCGGGAGAGTTCGCGGTGGACGTCGTGCAGCCACCCACCCTCCGACGGCGGGATGTCCTCCGTCTCAGCGGGAGCGAGAGTCTGCAAGCGGGAACACAGACCCCGCATCCTGGGCAGCAGGTCCGCGAGTTCGTTGGCCACGGGCACCACGGCGTCCAGCACGGCAGGATCCTGGAACTGCTCGAGCACCTGGTGGAACCGGTCCAGTCCGCGCCGGAACCGGTCGTGTGCCCGCCGCCAAGCGCCCCGGCCGAGTTCTTTCTCGTCCCGGCGTGCGGCAATGTGTTCGCTGAAGAAGCCCATGGTGCTCACATGTTCTCAGACCGTCAGCAACAACGGCCCTGCGGGTTCTTCTCCTGATAGTCCTGCCAGTCCCGCCAGAACTCCCGTTCGGTCATGGGTGCTTCACCGGGCTGCCCGTGTGCGGCGTGGAACTCCAGGTAGCGCTGGTACTTGTCGGCACCCATGACCCCGGAGAACCAGCGCCTGGCCTGCCCTGCGCGCCGACCCGTCGAGGTCAGCACAGTGTTGAGTGCATTCACGGTGGCTCGGCTCCTCTCAGTTGATTCGATCCTCGGGACGGGGCCTCGAAGGCCCAACCCGTTCGGTGGGCTCGACGACGACGCCGGGTGGCGCCGTCGTCGAACCGTGAGTCGATGTGACCGACCCTGCCGACGCGAACGTCAGTGGCCGTGCCCGTGACCGTGTGCGGCTCCCGGGGTGCGAACCTCCAGTGGGAGCTCTGCCCATTGGTTCTCCAGGTCCTTCTCCGCAGCGGTGGGAACGAATCCGGCCGGGGCGAAGAACTTGGAGGGCACGTAGGGGTCCTCGTGCACTTCGGGGGTCCGTTCGCGGAAGCAACGGATGGTGCGCAGGATCGCGGTGATTGCCACGATCAGGGAGAGCACCACGAACACGATCGACAGGGTGCCCTGGACCGCGGTGTTGCGCACCACGGCCTCCATGGCCTCCACGGTCTTGGCTGTGCCGTGGCTGGACTCGCCCGCAGCCAGCGCTTGCTTGAACGCGTTGTGGTTGGCCCAGTACCCGACGGCGGGGTTGTCCGAGAAGATCTTCTGGTACGAACCCACCACGGTGACCACCAGGTCGAAGGCCAGCGGAACCACGATGATCCACAGGTACTTGAAGCTTCCGCGCGACGCAGCGATGGCAAGGCACACGGACAGCGCGATCGCCGCGAGCAACTGGTTGGCGATGCCGAACAGCGGGAAGAACGTGTTGATCCCGCCCAGGGGGTCGGTCACACCCAGGATCAGGATGGATCCCCACCCGGCGACCATGATCGCCATCGTGAGCCAGGAACCCAGCCGCCAGTTGGTGTCCGCGAACTTGGGAACGAAGTTGCCCAGGGAGTCCTGCAGCATGAAGCGGGCCACACGCGTACCGGCGTCGACCGCGGTCAGGATGAACAGGGCTTCGAACATGATCGCGAAGTGGTACCAGAAGCTCATCATCCCCGGTCCACCGAACCACTGCTGCATGATGTGGGCCAGCCCCACGGCCAGGGTGGGTGCGCCCCCCGTGCGGGAGACGATGGTCTCCTCACCCACGGCGTCGGCGGTGCCCTGAAGCATCTCCGGTGTGACGTTGACGCCGGTCAGACCCAGGGAGTTCACCCAGGCCACGGCGCCTTCGACTGTTCCGCCGGTCGCTGCTGCCGAGGAGTTCATGGCGAAGTAGATGCCGCGGTCGATGGAGATCGCCGCCACCAGGGCCATGATCGCCACGAAGGACTCCATGAGCATGCCGCCGTAGCCGATCATGCGGGTCTGGCGTTCCTTCTCCACCATCTTGGGGGTGGTTCCGGAGGCGATCAGGGCGTGGAACCCGGACAGCGCACCGCAGGCGATGGTCACGAACAGGAACGGGAACAGTGCGCCCGCGAACACGGGTCCGTCACTGCGCCCGGCGAATTCGGACACGGCGGGCACCGAAATCTCGGGACGTACGACGACGATCGCCAGCGCCAGCAACACGATCACGCCGACCTTCATGAAGGTCGAGAGGTAGTCGCGCGGGGAGAGCAGCAGCCACACGGGCAAGATCGCTGCAATGAAACCGTAGGCGATCACCAGCCACGCCAGGGTGGTGCGCTCCAGGGTGAAGAGCTCGGCACCCCACGAGGACTCTGCAACCCAACCACCGGCCACGATCGCCAGCATGAGCAGGGCGAAGCCGATCACGGAGATCTCCATGACCTTGCCGGGGCGGATGTAGCGCAGGTACAGGCCCATGAAGAGCGCGATCGGGATGGTCATGCCCACGGAGAAGACCCCCCACGGGGATTCACCCAGGGCGTTGACCACCACCAGGGCCAGGATGGCCACGATGATGACCATGATGGTCAGGGTCGCGATGATCGCGGCCCAGCCTCCCACCACGCCCAGTTCCTCCCGGGCCATCTGGCCCAGGGAACGGCCGCCGCGGCGCATGGAGAAGAACAGCACCAGGTAGTCCTGGACGGCACCGGCCAGGATCACGCCGACGACGATCCAGATGGTGCCGGGCAGGTAACCCATCTGAGCTGCCAGGACGGGGCCGACCAGGGGTCCGGCACCGGCGATCGCGGCGAAGTGGTGGCCGTAGAGGACCCGACGGTCCGTGGCCAGGTAGTCGCGACCGTTGGCCTTGTACTCCGCGGGGGTCGCCCGGGTGTCATCGGGTTGGACCAACTTGGCCTCGATGAACTTGGCGTAGAACCGGTACGCAATCAGGTAACTGCACACGGCCGCCAGCACGAACCAGATCGCGTTGATGGTCTCGCCACGGACAATCGCGATCATGGCCCAGGCAACGCCGCCCAGGAGTGCGATGGCCACCCAGATGGCGATCTTGGCGGGGGTCCAGCGGCGGTGTTCCGCTTCCAGGACTTCGGGGTCGACGGCGACCGGGGGCAGTTCCATGTCGGGTTGCGACCCGGAACCACCGCCGCTCGGGGGATGAACTGTGGTGCTCATGATGCTCCTGAGGAAGGTTGAGGATGCTCGTTTGAGGGGTGTGGTCAGCCTCGAGACACCGTGAGTCTAGGCTCAATTGTGACGCGGAACATGTCGATTGCCGTGGCCCAGGCCTGAGCACCGTTGCGCCGTCGGTCCGCTCGGTCAACCACGGGCCGCCACGGATGCCGTGTGAGCAGGGATCATCACGGGCGCAGCAGCACCTTGCCTTTGTGCGCACCGGAATCGAAGTACTCGTGGGCCTCGGTAACTTGGCTCAACATGAACATGCGGTCCACCACCACGTGGACCTGGCCGCGCTCGATCATGGGCCAGACGTGGTCGCGGACCTGTTGCATGATGTGCGCCTTCTGAGCCGCCGGTCGCGGGCGCAGGGCGGTGCCGGCCACGTGCAGCCTCTTGGCCACCAGTCGACCCAGGTCGATCTGGCCGGTTCGCCCGCGGATGCCGATGATCACCAGCCGCCCGTCCACCGCGAGGGACTTGAGGTTGCCCTCCAGGTAGTCCGGGCCGACGACGTCCAGGATCACGTCCACTCCCCTGCCGTCGGTCAGTTCTTTGACCCGGGCGGCGAAGTCCTCGACGTCGTATCGAATCGGCTCGGCACCCAGCCGCTGCGCGTAGGCCGCTTTCTCGGCGCTGCCCACGGTGGTCAGGACCCGCAGTCCCGCGGCCTTGCAGATCTGGATCGCCGCGGTTCCCACACCTCCGGAACCCCCGTGGATCAGAACGGTCTCGCCCTCCTGCGCGCGAGCCTCCATGAAGATGTTGGACCACACGGTGGCGGCCACCTCGGGCAGGCCCGCAGCTTCTTCCAGCGTGACAGCGGACGGGGCGGGCAGCACCTGCGCGGCGGGAGCCACCACCTCATCCGAGTAGCCCCCGGAGTCCACCAGGGCGCACACCTCCGCGCCGTGTTCGATCCCGGAGTCAGGGTCGACGTCGGGGCCGACCTCGACGACGGTGCCGGCGACCTCCAGGCCGAGGACCTCTGAGGCCCCCTGCGGAATCTTGTAATTACCTTCTCTCTGGAGGACATCGGCCCGGTTGATCCCCGCGGCCGCGACCTTGATGCGTACCCCGTCCGAAGGCAGCTCCGAAGGTGTCCGCTCCTGCACTTCCAGGACCTCAGGGCCTCCCGGCCGGCTGTTCACGACGACTCGCATGGGCGCTCCTGACCTCTAGCTCGGGTGTACCGGTGGGCGATGCCGGTGGCACCGCCGGCGGGGCCGCCGTACCACCGGGTGTGCTAATGTGTTCCCCCGTACGGGCGGTGGAAGCCGACTCGGTACATGGAAGGTTGTCCGAGCGGCCGAAGGAGCCGGTCTTGAAAACCGGTGTGCGGTAACCCCGTACCGTAGGTTCGAATCCTACACCTTCCGCATTCGGCAAAGGCCCCGAGAACCGCGAAATCACGCGGGACTCGGGGCCTTCGTCGTACCCGGGCGGTCTCATGGGCGGGAGATCAGTCCAGCTGGATGGACTCGAAGTCACTCGTGGGATTTTGCGGTGTCGCCGTCCGGCTGTGCAGCGTTCCCGAGCCCTGGAATGATCACGGTGGAAACGTAGTCGCGCAGGGATGGGATGTTGACCACAAGGGTTTGCCATACACGCCGCGGTTCAAGGTCGTCGTACTGATGGGCTGCAAAGTTGCGCATGGCCACCACCGTCCGCCAGGGCTGCTCCGGGTATTGCCTCAGCAGTTCCACCGGCAGGCGATTCACGTATTCCCCGATTCGAATGAGCCCCATTTCCGCTGCCCACTGTGACCGGATGTCAGCGAGGAAAACGGCCGATCCATCTTTGGTCATCTGGTCCAAGACGTCGCAGACGGCGACGATCTGCGTCAGGGTGTCCAATGCTTTCCGCTCGTGCTGGTTCACAGCGGGACCGCTTCGGCCAAGACCCGTGAGCGGATCTCTCCGCGCAAGGAGTCGGAGGCAACCACGTCCACTCTGACATCCAGCAGCTCCTGCAGGTCCACCCGAAGCCCGACCTCGTCAAACAGCGTCGCGTCCGGAGCGAAATCCACCAAGATGTCCAGATCGGATTCGTCGTCATCCTCCCCGCGGGCCACCGAGCCGAAGATGCGCGGCGCCGCGGCGCGGTGGCGCGCCACGATCTCCAAGACCGTTTGGCGATGTTCTGCAACGCGCGCCGACGGCCTCTTCCGTAGTGCTTGCGCAATGCGGTGGAGCACTTCTGGCGTTGGTGTCCGCCGGCGGTTCTCGTAGGCGGACAAGTTGGGTTGCGCCACGTTCGCTGCCTGCGCCAGCTCAGCTTGACTCATCCCTGCGGCCAGGCGCTGGGCTCTGATGTCCATGAACCGACCCTACAGCCAGGGTTATCGACGGCGATATACCCACGGCAATCCTGACAAGGCCTGCACCCTGATCTGAGCACAACGTTTCCGGCCAGCGGGTAACTTGACTCCCATGGACACCGCAACGACGCCGTCGCCCTCCTCCGCCCACGACCGCCGCCACGAGGTGACGCTGCGCTTCCTGGCCGCACCCACCGACCTGGGCCACTCCGGCACCGTGGACGCAGGCCGGGTTCTGGAATGGGTGGACAAGGCGGCCTTCGCCGCGGCCACGGCCTGGTCCGGGTCCTACTGTGTGACTGCCTACGTGGGCAACATCCACTTCCGCTACCCCGTCCAGGTGGGCGAGATGGTCGAGGTCACCGGCACCGTCCTGCACACCGGGCGCTCGTCCATGCACATCAACACCGTGGTGCGATCGGGCGATCCCAAGACCGGACAACTCGAGGAACGCGCCCGCTGCCTGGTGATCTTCGTGGCGGTCGACGGCAACGGGAAGTCCACCCAAGTCCCGCGGTTCGAGCCGCAGTCCCTGGAACAGGAACTCGCCCAGCAGTACGCACTGGATCGCGTGCCCGTGCGCAACGAAATCACCGCCCTGCTCAACAGCCAGGAACCCGCCGGTGAGGGCACCGCGGAGCGCGTGGTCCTCCGCTTCCTGGCGGCACCCACCGATGTGAACTGGGGCGGGAAGGTCCACGGCGGCATCGTGATGGAGTGGATCGACTCCGCCGCCCATCTGTGTTCCAGCCGCTACTGCGGTCAGGACACGGTGGCGGTGTTCTCCGGTGGCATCCGATTCCTGCAGCCGCTGCACATCGGAGACCTGGTCGAGGTCGATGCCCGCCTGATCTACACCGGCAGGAAGGGCATGCACGTCTGGGTGGAGGTCCGTTCGGGCGACCCCAAGAGTGGTGACCTCCGCGTGACGACCAACTGCATCACCGTGATGGTCGCCCGCGACGACGAGGGAACGTCAGTTCCGGTGCCACGGTGGGAGCCGTCGTCGTCGGAGGACAAGCGCCTGTGGCAGTTGGCGCGGGACATGCTGGAAATCCGCGGCCGCGCGCCGGGCAACCGGCTGCCGAACCACCTGCTCAAAGAGAACTAACCCCGCGAAGTGCGGTTTCAGGAGGACGTCCCATGAAGATCATCAAGAAGTACCCGGTTCTCGATGCCACCGACATCGAGGCGGAGAGCACCTTCTGGGCCGCGGTCCTGGGCGGCACGGTCGAACGCGGCATGGTCAATCACGAGGAGGTGGATTGGCACACCGTCGTGGTCGAGGGGCGTGAGGAACTCGGCATCCAGTGGTCGCCGACCCACCAGCCGCCGCAGTGGCCCTCGGGTGATCAACAGCAACAGATCCATCTCGATCTCTATGTGGAACGTGATGCCCTGGATGCGACGCACAAGGAGGTGGTGCAATTGGGCGCCACCCTGCTCCAGGCCGCGGAGGACCTGCACTCCCCCATGGGCTTCCAGGTCTACGCCGATCCAGCGGGCCACCCCTTCTGCCTGTGCTGGGCCGAGCCTCAGGCCTGATACCGCCTGAACAGGACCCTGCGTCACGGCTGGGCACCCCAAGCGGTGAACTTTGACAGGGAAAGGGCCACGAATCTGCTCGATTCGTGGCCCTTTCCCTGTCAAAGTTCCTCAGCGCCTCACTTCGCCACCGACGACGAACGCCGGCGCAAGCTGCCCAGGACGATGAGCGCCAGGCCGAGCACGATCCAGCACACCAGAACCGTCAGCGCAGTCCCGGCCCCGGCGCCGTCGAAGTACGCCGCGGAACGGATGAACGTGCTGGCGGCACCCAGCGGCAGGAGCTGACCGATGGCACCCCAGGGTTGGGGCAGCCACGCGGCACCGGCCGTCATGCCGGACAGCGGATTCGCGACGAACATCATCACCAGGGCACCAAGCGCCAGCCCCGCCCTACCCAGGGTGGATTCGAGTCCCAGGATCGTCAGGGACACGGCCGCGATACCCAACGACACCCCTGCGGCCAGCAGCCAGTAATTGCCGTCGGTCGAGTGGAATCCGAACTGCAGCACTGCTGCGACGGCGGCCCCTCCGAAGATCGCAATCCCAAGGGATCCGAGGATCTTGTGCACGGGACGGTTCTTGAGAACGGTCGAGAGCAGAACCCCGGAGATCATGCCGCCGAACACGAGTGGCAGGCCCAGGGCGTTCAGGCCCGCGCCATTGGGGTCGTCGGCGGTCATGGGTGCCACTTCCTGGTACGTCACGGACTGCCCGCTCTGTTCCAGGCCCGCGCCCATCTGCGTGAGCATGGTGGCGTAAGGCGTCCCGGCCCCGGCAGCCGTGGTGATCGTTGCACCCTCCGGGCTCAGGCTCACGCCGCCAATGGCCTCCCGGTTCTCGACCGCGTCCCGCACCTCGTCGGCCGAGTCATACGTGGTGGTCTCGAATGCGCCGGGGTTGGCGGTCTCGAGTTGATCGGTCATCGCATCAACCCCCATCTCGGGCCCGCTCACCGCGCGTCAGATAGCCCAGACCGCGGGCGTCGGAGTCGGGACTCTCTACCGTCATTTCCCCGAGCGTCCGGACTTGATCCTGGGCATCGTGGATGAGATCGCCCAGCAAGTCGAGGCCCTGGCGACCAAGGCTCTGGCTGATTGGGAGGCCGGCCCCCAGGGTGCGTGGGCGGAGTTCGTCCGGGGGTGTGGTGCGCTGCGGACGGGTGCGATTGCCACGGGCTCAAATGCCCCGACTGCCCTGGCGGAAAAGGACTTGGGCCCGTTCATGGAGCGCCGCGATCGGCTGATGCAGGTGCTGACCCCGGTCCTGGATCGCGCCCGGTCCCACGGGCTGATCGAACCCACGTTGACGCCGCAGCGGTTCTTCATTGGCCTGGGGGCCATCACCCGCCCACTGCCGGAGCCTGCCTCCAGGGTGTTCCCCCACGAGGAGATGGACGCGTGGCTGGTCGAGATCTACCTCAGGGGCCTCCGGCCCGATGACTCCCAGGACCACAAGCAGTAGCCCCGTACCGTCCGGAAGGTGCTGCTGCGCAAAGCATCAGCCCAGGATGGCTGCCGCGACCCGGTCGGCGTCGGCCAAGGTCCGCGAGCCCAGCGCGGCGGGGGCTCCCGCCTCGGCTGCGATGGACGTGCCCCATTGGGCCGAGGCCAGTTGCAGTCCGAGGACCCACACCCCTTCCCGCGCCTGACCGTCCGTCCCGACGGCGCGGTACGGTGCGGCGGTGACGTCCAGCCCGGGACCCGCCACGTGAGCGGCGCCGTCGTCGACGTGCAGCGACTTGGCGCGGACCAGGCCGTGCTCGTGCATGGCGGTGAGCAACGGTGAAACGTTGCGGCGCACCTCGTTGGGCGGGGACATCGCCTCGATCATCCACCCGGCTCGGAAGGGTTCATCCGCCACCCAGGGGGAACTCGCCTCGAAGCAACCGCGTTCGGTGTCCACACGGAACACGGGATTGGGCCCCAGGAAGCGCACCACCCCGGCTCTGGCCAGCGCCGCCAGCTGCCGGATGCGCAAGGCCGGCGGGCCGGAGGCCAGGCCCTCGACCAGCGGGGAGAACGCGCGCATGAGTTCTTCGTACCAGGACTCGTCCTGCAACCCCCTCTCGGCCACCACCTGCTTGAGCAGCGTGCGCGACCAGTTCAGTGACGAGAAGGCGACCTTGGCGGGATCGTCCTCCCCGGCCGCGGAGCCTGCGGCATCGCGGTCCAGCCAGTGCACGAGGGCCGCGGCGTACTCCTCGTGGGAGCTGAACCGTTCGTCCAGGAAGGGATAGGACTGCCACTTGATGTTGAGCCGGTTCTCGTAGGCCACGGCCTGGTTGACCAGACGCTCCACGTGCACGTCCCACGGCGTCGGGTCCTCGGGATCTTCGGGCCCGCCCAGTCCGAGCGCGCGGTCCAGGTCCGCCAGGAACTGGTCCGCGGGCCGGTCGAAGGCGCCTGGACTGACCCTGGCCAGGGTCTGGTAGAAGGCGCGGGTGGCGTCCTTGCGCACCAGGGGCAACAGGTCCGTGTCGAATACCAGCGGCTCACCGTCGGCCAGCTCCCGCACCCGCTCAGGGGTCAGGAACTTGTGGTCCAGGCTCCGGGCGTAGTACCCGTCGATCTCCGCTTTGGCCCGGTACGGCGTTCCACGCCGGGACCCGACGACGACGAACGGTTCCCGCCCGGAGGGCCGGTACACCAATCGCCCCGCACCGTCCTCGCCCGGAGCTTCGACGAACTGACCACCGCGGCCCTCGGTCAGTTCGGTGACCACGTCGTGAAAGTTCAACCCCATCCCGCGGAACAGGACCGTCTCACCGGCCGGCAGTTCCTCCCAGTGCACGTCCCCGGGAACCGCCGGTGGACGGTACTGCAAACCGTGTTCCGCGGCGGCGTCCACCAGGTCCTTCTGGTCCCGGCGCAGGTGCGCGTCCAAGTGCCCCAGCGCCAGGACCACGTGGTCGGCGGGCAGCTCCTGCTGTCCGGCGATCTCCACCGCGAACCGGTGACGCCCCGCGTCCACGGGTCGCGCCGCCACCGCGGCGTCCCGGTGAACCAGCAGTTCCACCGACTCCGGGAGATTTCGTCGGATCGTGGTGAACACCCATTCCAGGTACAGACCGTAGATCCGGCGGGGTGGAAAGTCCGTGCGCGTCATGGTCTTCAGCAGGGCGGCGTCGTCGTCGTTCAGGGATTCGAGGACCAGGGAGCCGTCGGCAATCGACGCACGCCAGGCGTCGAAACTCATACCCCGCAGGGCGGGCAGGGGGTCCACCGGGAGCACCCCGTCATCGGCGATCACCGTGGGGAACAGACTGGGGGTGTTCATCAGGAACCGCGGCGACTGATTGGTGCGCCACACGTGACCCGGCCCGGGAGGGAAGGGGTCCACGACGTCCACCTGGACGCGCCTGCCGGTGGCCGCGCTGTGGGCCACGATCCGTTCGAGGGCCGACAGCCCGCGTGGCCCCGCGCCGATGACGACCACCCGGGGCACGCCCGTCGCACGTGCGGCTTCACCCGATGGCTCCGGCACCCCCGCCGCGCCGTGAGCGGGCTGGTCAGACGGGGTGGGAGCAGGGGCAATCGGCGCAGACTCGGAGGGGGAGGTCATGGATTTCAGCATAGAACCACGCCGGAACGGGCACGGTCACGCATAGGCTCGACGGCATGACCCATCACCATCCTGACGATTTCCTGTGGCTCGAAGAGATCCACGGCACCGAGCCACTCTCATGGGTCGAGAAACAGAATCGACGCACCGAATCCCTGCTGGTCACGGACGATCTGTTGCGGCTGGAGGCCGGTGCGTTGGAGGTCATGGACTCCACGGACAAGATCCCCATGGTCTCCAAGCAGGGCGACTTCTACTACAACTTCTGGCGCGACGCAGATCACCCGCGGGGTCTGTTCCGCAGGACCTCTTGGGAGTCGTGGATCAGCGAGCGCCCCGAGTGGGACGTCCTGTTGGACCTTGACGAACTCTCCGAGCGGGAGGGCACGCCGTGGGTCTGGGCGGGGTCACGGCTGTTGCGTCCGCGCTACACGGACGGGCAGTGGCGCCGTGCGCTGATCTCGCTGAGCCCCGACGGCGGCGATGCCCGCAGGGTGCGTGAATTCGACCTGGTCACCCGTTCCTTCGTGGACCCCTCCGACGGCGGGTTCGACATCCCGGTGGCCAAGACCTCCGCGTCCTGGCTGGATGCCGACACCCTCCTGGTGGCCACGGAGGCCGGTCCGGGATCATTGACTGCCTCCTCCTACCCCGCGCAGGTTCGTCGTCTGTCCCGCGGGACGGGGCTCACCGAGGCTCCGGTGGTCTTCGAGGTGGCCCACGACCACGTGCAGGCCTGGGCCGGTCACGATCACACGCCCGGACACGAACGCACGCTGGCCTTGGACGTGATCGACTTCTTCCGCTCCGTGACCTACGTCTTCGACGCCGCGGGGCATCCGGTGCCGGTGGAGGTCCCGGAATCCGTGGAGGTGGACATCCACAAGCAGTGGGTGCTGTTTCGTCCGCAGGAGGCTTGGGAGCTCGAAGGCCGCACGTTCGCCCCGGGCACGCTGCTGGCCGCCGAGTTCGATCGGTACCAGGCGGGTGACCGCGATCTTCACGTGGTGTTCGAACCGGACCCGCACGTGAGTCTTCAGGGATGGTCGTGGACCGCGGATCGACTGGTCCTGCAGCTGCTGCACGACGTCTCCTCCGAGGTGCGCGTGGTCGAACCGGGCACCTGGACCTCCCGCCCCCTGGCCACCGCCCTGGCCCACCACTCGACCAGCGTCTGGGCCGTCGACGACGAGGATCCGCGGGACGGCAACGACATCTGGGTCTCGACCTCGGGGTTCCTCCGGCCGACCACGATCATGCGCGGCACACTCGGCGCCGACCCCACCCGGGACGAGGCTCCGCGGGAGGTGAAGCGGGCGCCGTCGTTCTTCGACGCGTACGGGCTGCGCGTGGAGCAGCACTGGGCCACCTCAGCCGACGGAACCCGCGTCCCGTACTACCAGGTGGGGCCCGCCGAGCTGCCGCTGGACGGCCGCAATCCCGTCCTGCTCTCCGGGTACGGAGGGTTCGAGGTCTCCCGCACACCCGCCTATTCCGGGGTCACCGGCCGCTCCTGGCTGACCCGGGCCTTCACCCCCGGCAACGACGACGACGGAGCCGACGACGGGCCCGTGGCCGCCGGTCGCAGCGGTGTGTACGTGGTGGCCAACATCCGCGGCGGTGGTGAATTCGGACCCGAGTGGCACCGTGCTGCCCTCAAGAAGAACAGACACCGCGCCTACCAGGACTTTGCCGCCGTGGCCCAGGACCTGCACGACCGCGGGGTGTCCAGTCCGGCGTCGCTGGCCTGTTCGGGCGGTTCCAACGGTGGGCTGCTGGTGGGGAACATGCTCGCGACCTATCCGCACCTGTTCGGCGGTATCTCCTGCGGCGTGCCCCTATTGGACATGCGCCGCTACACCAAACTGTCCGCGGGAACCTCCTGGGTCGCCGAGTACGGGGACCCGGAGGACCCGAAGGAGTGGGAGTTCATCCGCACCTTCTCCCCGTACCACCTGGTGCGGGCGGATGCCGACTACCCGCCGGTCCTGTTCTGGACCGCCACGAGCGATGACCGGGTGGGCCCGGTGCAGGCGCGCAAGATGGCCGCGTTGATGCAGGAGCAGGGCCACGAACGGGTGTGGTTCCACGAGACCCTGGAAGGTGGCCACGCGGGAGCGGGCGACAACAAGCAGGCCGCCCGCTCGCACGCGTTGTCCTCCGAGTTCCTGTGGCGCTGCGTCACGGGGACGCTGTAGCCCGCTTCCTCCGGCTGACCACGGCGTTGGTCAGGGCCTTGGTCACCTCCACGATCACGAACACGGCCGCACCCATCGCCGTCGCAATGAGCAAAGCATCCGCTCCCAGGGGCCGGGTGTCGAAGGCGAAGGCAAAGGCAAAGGCAAGAGTCACCGCCACCGCCATGTTGACCCAGAGGATCTGCAGCGGCGTCAGCGGGAGCATCCACCCCAGAAGGGCGGCCAGGAGGATCACGAGCGACTGGGCGCCGTTGGTCGGGAGGATGAACACGATGGCTTTGCGCAGGTTGTCGTAGATCCGCCGACCTTCCTCCACGGCGGTCTCGATCGTGGCGAAGTTGTCGTCCCCCAGGACCACTTCGGCGGATTCCTTGGTCACCTCGGTGCCCTTGATGCCCATGGCCACGCCCACGTCAGCGCGCCGGAGAGCGGGGGCGTCGTTGACGCCGTCGCCGGTCATGGCCACGACGTCACCGTGGTCCTGCAGCGCCCTGACCAGGCGCAGTTTGTGTTCGGGGCTGGTCCGCGCGAACACGTTGTGCGTCAGGGCCAGGTGCTGCAAGGTGGCATCGTCGGCCGCCTCGAGTTCGACGCCCGTGACCGCACCTGCGCCGTCGTCGATGCACATCTGCCGGACGATCGCGGTGGCAGTGCCCGCGTGGTCCCCGGTGATCATCTTGACGACGATCCCCGCGTCCCGGCAGCTGCGCACCGCGGCCATGGCTTCCTCGCGGGGCGGATCCACGATGCCCACCAGGCCGAGGAACTGCAGCTCGTGGCCCAGGGAATCCGGGGTGATTTCTCCCGTGTCCTGGTCGGAGGCCGTTCTCCGTGCGGCCGCCAGGTCGCGGAGGCCCTGGTTGCTGAGGTCCTCGATCCGCTGTTGCCAGGTCTCCAGTTGGAGTTCGGAGCTCTGCCCGTCCGCCTCGATCTGGGTGGTTGACCGCGCAAGGAGCACGTCCGGTGCGCCCTTGACCAGCACGTAGGTGTCTTCCCGGTCGGGGAGGTCCAGGGCCGCGGCCATGAACTTGTAGTCCGAGCTGAACGGCAGGGTGGCGTGGCGCCGGGCGGCCTGGTGGTCCAGGTCGAGCTTGGCGGCGAACGTGCGCAGGGCACCTTCCGTGGGCTCGCCGACGATCGTCCAGCCGTCGCCGTTCTCGGTCAGATCGGCGTCGTTGACCGTCCCTACTGCCTCCACCAGGGGCGGATGCCGGGGTGGGACAGGTCCAGGTCCTGCCCGCCCGCCGTGACGGATCCGCGGGGTTCGTAGCCGGCCCCGGAAACGTCGAATTCGAGGTCACCGACCACACCCTTGACCACGGTCATCTCGTTCTTGGTGAGGGTGCCCGTCGTGTCGGAGCAGATGGTGGTCACGCCGCCCAGGGTCTGCACGGCGGGCAGTTTGCGCGTGATCGCCTTCTGCCTGGCCATGGTCTGCACGCCCAGCGCTAGGGTGATCGTGATCAGTGCCGGGAGCCCTTCGGGAATCGCGGCGACGGCGAATCCGACGGCGGCCGGCAGCAGGTCCGTCCCGTGAACCAACCGACCCACCGCGATCAGCACGAGCGAGGCGATGAACACGATGGCTGACAGCCACGTGCTGAACGACGCGATCTGCCGGGTCAGCGGGGTCTCCAGGGTTTCCACCTCCGAGATCATGGCGTTGATGCGCTCGATCTCGGCCTGTGCCCCGGTGGCGACGACGACGCCGGTGCCCGGCCCGGAGGCCACCATCGAGCTGGAGAACAGCATTCCGGTGCGGTCCCCCAGGGGTGCGTCCTTCTCCACGGCGGCCGTCGTCTTGTCCGCCGGGACGGATTCACCGGTCAACGCGGATTCCTCCGCGGTCAGGTTGGCGGCCTCCAGGAGTCGAATGTCCGCGGGGACCCGGTCCCCCGCACTCAGGCGAACGATGTCGCCGGGTACCAAGTCCTCCGCTTCGACGGTGGACCACAGGCCGTCCCGACGCACACTCGCGCTGGCCGAGAGCATCTGGCGGATGCCTTCCAGCGCCTTCTCCGCCCGGCCTTCCTGGACGAAGCCGATCACCGCGTTGATCACCACGACCAGAACAATCACGCCGGTGTCCACCCATTCCTGCAGCACGGCCGTGAGGACGGCCGCAGCCAGGAGGACGTAGATCAGAACGTCGTTGAAATGCCGCAGGAAGCGGACGATGACGCTGTCGCGCGGCGGATCCGGGAGCTTGTTGGGCCCCAGCACATCACGACGACGGCTGACCTCCTCGGTGGACAACCCCCGGTGCGGGTCCACGGCCAGACACTGCTCCACGTCCTGGGTTGGGAGCGCGTGGGCGTCCTGGATCTTGGTCAAGTCGCCGTCCAGGCCGGATTTCTCGAGCGGCCGAGTCCCGGAGATCCCGGGGCCCTGGGCGGCCTCGGGGGTGGTCAACGATCGCGGGTCGGCTGGGACGTGTGGCTCCCATCCAGGTGTTCGGGCCCGCCCGGTGCGTCTCGTCGATGCCGGAGAATCCCCGCTGCGTCGCGGGTGAACTCGGACCACTGTTCCAGGATAGGAAGTGCGTGACCTCACCGCACACCGGCCGCCTGGCGCCAGTGGCGAAACGAAAAAGATTGGGGTCGATGTCCTCCTTTCGGCAGGACATCGACCCCGGCCAGATTCACTTCGGTCGGCGGAGACGGAGGGATTTGAACCCTCGATCCAGGTTTCCCCGGATCCTTCATTAGCAGTGAAGTCCATTCGGCCGCTCTGGCACGTCTCCCCGCTGCACCCCGCGGAGGCCATGGACCCCGATAGGAAACAGCACGCGCCATGCTAGTCGGAGCGCGTGACTCGGGTCAAAACCACGTGGTCGGTCAGGCGGGCCGTCACCCCCGGGAGGCGAGCACGAACGGCAGCACAGGTCCGCTCCCGGCCAGGCGGAGTTCGCGGGCGGCCACGGTCAGCGACCACCTGCTGTCCACCAGGTCGTCGATCAGCAACACGGGCTGCCCGTCGATCTGCTCCAAGGCCTGGCGAAGGTCCGGGGTCACCACAAACTTCCCCCACACCGCAGCCAACTGGTAGGCGCCGTTACCCCCGCCGCCACCTGGATGCCCCTCAACCAGACCCAAGTCACCGAGATACGGCAGGTGCCCGGCTGCCGCCAGTCCCTGAGCCAGGGAATGCACAAGACGGGGCCTTGCAAGGGACGGCATGGCCACGATGCCGGCGGGTCGCCCAGCCCCACCCCAACCGTCATGACTCCACTGGGCCAGGACCTCCACGCAGGCCCGCCCCAGCGCCTGATCGACGTCCTGGTCCACGGGGCGGCCCTGCTCATCGGTGTGGAAGATCTCGCGCAGACGATTACCCCACCCCAGGTCCGTGAGTCGGGCCACCGCGCGTCCTTCCGAGGCGCGTTCGGCGGGAGGAATGTTGCCCTTGAGGGGAACCCCCAGTCGGTCCATGCCCACCGGCCACTGCGCCCGCGGATCGATGGCAACGCCCACTCGCTTCAACGTGGCCGTCGCAGATTCGGAGGCCGCACGGCTGACCTCCGTGGGATACCAGGGCCCGGCGCAGTTGTCGCACCGCCCGCAGGGCTCCGCCTGGGGGTCGTCGAGTTGCTCCACGAGCATCTGCATGCGGCAGGTGGACTTGTTCTCGTAGTCCAGCATGGCGTTCTGCTCGTCGATCCGGGCCTGACGGATCCGGCCGTACCGTTCGGCGTCGTAGCTCCAGGGCTGTCCGGTGGACTGCCATCCGCCCTGGACCTGTTCGACGGCGCCGTCCACGGCCAGGACCCGCAGCAGCATGTTCAGGGGCGACCGTTTGATGTCCACCCGCGCTTCGAGAGCCCCGACGCTGAGCGGACGCTCGGCCGCACCCAGCTCTTTCAACACGGCCTGCGCCTTGGCCTCCGTGGGCATGGACGCGGTGGCGAAGTACTCCCAGATCTCCCGGTCCTCGGTCCCCGGCAGCAGGAGCACGTCCGCGCGCTCCGTGGCACGGCCCGCACGGCCGACCTGCTGGTAGTAGGCCACGGGTGACGACGGCGCCCCCAGGTGCACCACGAACCCCAGGTCGGGTTTGTCGAAACCCATTCCCAGGGCAGAGGTGGCCACGAGTGCTTTCACCTGGTTGTCCTTGAGAGCGAGCTCGAGCCGCTCCCGATCGGCCGGATCGGTCCTGCCCGTGTAGGCCTCCACCTGGTAGCCCACTTCCCGCAGGGCATGGGCGGTGTCCTCGGCCGCGCTGATCGTGAGGGCGTACACGATTCCGGACCCCTCGAACTCCCCCAGGTGTTCCAGCAGCCACGCGAGCCGCACCGTGTTCGACGGCAGACGCAGGACCCCCAGGCGCAAGGACTCACGGGCCAGGGGCCCGCGCAGGGTGAGCACCGGCTCACGGTCCTGGGACACGAGCCCCACGCCCAGTTGTTCCTCCACGTCGTGGACCACCCGCTGGTTGGCGGTGGCCGTGGTGGCCAGGACGGGCACGGTTGTGGGCAGCCGCCCGATCAGATCACGGATTCTGCGGTAATCCGGCCGGAAGTCGTGTCCCCAGTCGGAGATACAGTGAGCCTCGTCGATCACCAGGAGCCCCATGCGCTGCACGAGCTGCGGCAACTGCTCGTCCCGGAACCGGGCGTTGTTGAGCCGTTCAGGTGAGATCAGCAGGACGTCGACGTCGTCGTAGTCCAGCCGACCGAGGATCTCGCCCCACTCCGTGGCGTTCGCGGAACTGATGGAGGCGGCCCGGACGCCCGCGCGAGCTGCAGCCGCGACCTGGTCACGCATGAGTGCCAGCAGCGGGGACACGATGAGCGTGGGCCCCCGGCCCCGTGCGCGCAGGAGCAAGGATGCGATGAAGTACACCGCGGACTTCCCCCAGCCCGTGCGTTGAACCACCAGCGCTCGGCGCCCCTGGGCGACCAGTGCCTGGATGGCCTCGAACTGACCGGGGTGGAACGTGGCATCGGGCCGACCGGTGAGCGCGCGCAGCAGATCGACGGCCTGCGCGTACAGCGCTTGGTCAAGGGGCGGAGTCGGGGATGCCATGCGACCAGTCTGGCAAGGTGCACGGACAACACAACAGGCGGTCATCCGCCCTGTGGAATCGCCTTCCGGGTGATGCCGGTGTGAGTCAGGAAATGCGTGGGGGTTGGGATCGGCCCCCCGACCGATCCCAACCCCTCAGCTCGCCGGCTCTCCCCCCGGATGCGGCGAGCCACTCACCGTGCAGGCACCCCCCGATGCCTTGCACGCCATAGCCCGCTCACGGATTCCGGGTCAACGATGGACGCTTCCCGGAGGTCTCTGAAGAAGTCGAGCCGTTGGTGAAAGCCTGACAGACTCCCGTTTCCTCGACCGTACGGCCCAGCGGCGACTCTATGCATGCCCACTAGTCTGCGGATCCCCGCCAATTCGGCGCCGAGGCACTGTTGACGGGCGGATCCGCCCGCGTCGGCCCCTCCCCCGAGGAATCCTGCGTCCCGGAAAATGGGGACAGCTGGACCCACTCCCCACCCCCACACGGCCGACACCTCGCGCGGGTTCCCCGCAGTTCGAGGCGTCATGAAACGTCACGACCGCTGCCGCGATCCGCGGCAAGGCTGCCGCGATCACGGGCGGCGTCACCAGTGGAGCGCGTCCAACAGGCGTTCCTCCAGGGCCGGTGCGGTGGTCAGGCCGAACGTCCGGGTGATGTGGTCCAGGTCCCGGTAGACCATCACGTTGCCCACCACGGGACCGCAATGACCGTCAGGGCAGTAGAGGTCCGTCAGGTCCACCAGCGGCACCCCGGGGTTCTCCTTGTCCCATTCGTCCAGGATCTCCTGCCCACCCAGGGCATCGTCGGCGGAGTCGGAGCACAGCGGACTGTCCTCCCCGTAGAGGTCCACGCATTCGTACATGTCCCGGTCCCAGCGCGGGTTGTCGCGCACGCTCACCACGGGAATGCCCGCGTCCTCGAACGGCTCCACCCCGTCGTACCAGTTGGGTACGAACTCCTCGCGGTCGCCGTCCATGAGCGACCGGGTGCCTTGGGCGATCACGGCGTCCGGGTCGAGTTCGAGCACCGCTTCCTGCGCGGCGGCGTTGAACCGGTTGCACTCCTCCGTGTTGCCTTCGGTCTCACCCGCGTATCGACAGGCCGGGTACAGATAGCTGACGACGCGCCAGTTCTGCTCGTCCGCCACGGCCTTCAAAGGTTCGGAAAGCTGTTTGGCGTGCGAATCGCCCAGCAACACCACGGTCCGCTGCGGCTCGCCGCCTTCACCCGTTCCGCCGTCCTGGGGCTGGGGTTCGTAGACGAAGCATTCGGAGTTGTCCTGGAAGCTGTCCGGCTGTTGCTCCTCCGTGCACGCCTCCCCCGGGCTGCCCCATTCCGCGTTCACCTCGGACCACATGGGGATCGGTTCCAGGTCCGGCAGCGCCGTTTCGTCGTAGGTTCCGGCCGGCACGGCCGCCCCCGGGTAGTTCTCGGCGGTGCGCTCGTAGGACGCCTGGGCACGGGCGCGGCTGTCCGTCCAGGCCTGGGCCGCCGTCACAGGCAGGGCCACGACACCGACGACGGCGACCAGCCGCACGAGTTCCCGACGCGTGGACGCCTTCTGCTTGGCAGATCGCGGCCGGGTCACGAACGCGACGGCCTGCTCCGTCCCCAGGGACAGCAGGACCGACAGACCAAAGATCACCAGCCCCACGTGGATCGGCACGTCCTGGGCGCCGGTGCGCAACAGGTAGGTGATCATCATCGGCCAGTGCCACAGGTAGATCCCGTAGGAACGGTCACCGATCCAGGTGAGCCACCGCGCCCGGAGAGGCACGTGCGCACCGTGATCACCGCCGTCGTCCTTGACCATCAGAAGAAGGGCGGCGCCCACGGTGGGGATGATCGCCACCCATCCCGGGAACAGCGCGTTCGGTCCCACCACGAATCCGGTGCTGACCACCGCGACCAGGCCCGTCCACCCCAGCACAACCGCCAGGCGGCGCGGCAACGGACGGGTGACGACCAGTGCGACCAGCGCCCCCAGCGCGAACTCCCACAGGCGCAAGCGCGTGTCGAAGTAGTTCGGCGCGGGATCCAGTCGCGTGACCAGGACGGAGGTGGCCAGGGAGACCACGAACACCGCACCGAAGACCAAAACGGCAACGGTTCGGAAGGACCTGTTGGTCCATCGGGCCACCAGCAGCGCCAGTGCGATCAGGAGCGGGAAGAACACGAAGACCTGGCCCTGAACAGCCAGGGACCACATGTGCTGGACGGGGCTGGAATTGACCCCTCCACCGGCGTAGTAGTCCACGGATCGCTCCGCGAGATTCCAGTTGAGGCGGTAGGTCGCCGCCGCCAGCAGCTGCTCCCACAGGGCTTCCCAGCGCGAGCGGGGGTAGAAGGCGATCGCGGCGACCAGGACACTCAGCAGGACGATTCCGACCGGCACCAGCAGGCGTACGAACGTCCGTGACCAGTAGTGCAGCAGGTCCAGTGGCTTGCCGCTCGCGGCCTTGCGTGTGAAGGAAAGGGTCAGCAGGTACGCCGAGACCACGAAGAACACGTCGACCCCGCCGGAGACACCGGTCCCCCACAGGTGGAAACCGACAACCAGGAGGATCGCCAGACCCCGCAGCCCCTGGATCTCGGTGCGGCGGGTGGGGCCTCCGCGGAGACCCTGTGAGGGAGCATCGGTACGTGTACTGATTCTGGATCCTTGGCGACTGGCTTGAATACTGGCGCTGGTGTTGGCTCGGGTATTGGCTCGGGAAGCATTTCCTAGCGCATGAGTTTACGCATGCGAACCATTACGGGAAAGTGCCTTCCAGGGGCAATTGGTCACACGGGACCGCGGGTTCCGATCAGCGACCGGTGCACGCACCTGTCAGGCCCGCCCTCCCTGAACCGGCGCCACCCCCGACTCGGGTCAGCGCTCCCCCAGGTGCCACAGAGCGGCGTCCAGACTGGCCAGAGCCGCGCCCCGATCCACCCGGGCCATGGCGAGAGCCGCGATGACAAGACCCGTCGTGATCTCGGCCTGTTGCCGCAGCTCCTCGTCGGACAGGTCCGGGGCGTGCGCCTGCACGCCTCGGGTCATGGCGGCCAACATCTCCGTGCGGTATCCGGAGATCACGCCTCGCACCACGTCATCCTGGCCCAGCGGCGCACCGGCCACACTGACCAGCAGGCACCCGAACCTGGCCGGCAAGGACCCAGGAGTGGCCAGGGACGCCCGTAGCTGACGCAGATAGTCCACGACGGCCTCCGGCGCCACGTCCGGACCCGTCATCGGTGCCAGTCGCGGCCGGACCACGCGGTCCAGGTAGTCCTCAACCGCCGCGTCGAAAAGTCCTCGCTTGTTGCCGAACGAGTTGTAGAGACTGGAACGGTTCAGCCCGGTTGCGCGCTCCAGATCCGGGAGGGAAGCCGCCTCAAAACCCAGCTCCCAGAACACGCCCAGGGCAGCCCGAACCACCGTGTCCGTGTCAAAGCTCTGCGCCCGGCCCATGAATCCGCCCTCTCCACCTCTGGTGCTCGACCCTCGCGGACCTTCCCCCGTGTTGCGGTCGCGCGAGATCAGCATATATTGGAACGATCAGTTCAAATTAGTGGGCCGGTTCAGCATCTCTTCGCTCTGTTCGGCCCTCCTCAACTATCGAGCAAAGGTATTCCATGACCGTCATCGGCCTGATCCTGACCGGGTTGGCAGCCCTGATTCACGTCTACATCTTCTACATGGAGTCCCTCGCCTGGACCGGCCCCGCAGCCCGGCACACCTTCGGGCTCCCGTCCGCCGAGTTCGCGGAGTCCACCAAGTCGCTGGCGTTCAACCAGGGCTTCTACAACTTGTTCCTGGCCGTCGCGGTGTTCCTGGGACTGGTCTTGATGGCACTGGGCTCGACCGCTGTCGGCGCAACCCTGATCTTCACGGGCGCCGGATCCATGGTCGCGGCCGGGCTGGTGCTTCTCCTGTCCGACCGCACCAAGACGGCGGCCGCACTCAAACAACTGACCCTGCCGCTGCTCGGCGTGATTGCCTTGGGGATCGGCCTGGCCGCCTGAGGCCTGCCGGCGGCCTGCGCCGTCGTACCCACGCCACCCTCAATCACCCGCAGATTCCGCACGACCTCAACCCCTGGAGGACTCATGACTTCCGTTGACAGCACACAGATCCAGCTCGTTCGCCGCCCCACCGGCTGGCCGTCCGCGGAGGACTTCCGCACCGCCACCGTCTCCTACGGCGAACTGACCCCCGGGCAGGTCCGGGTCCGCAACGAGTTCATCTCCGTGGACCCCTACATGCGCGGCCGGATGAACGACGCCAAGAGCTACGTCCCGCCCTTCGAACTCGGTGAAACCATGACCGGCGGTGCGATCGGCCGGGTGGTCGAATCCACGGACGACGACGTCCCCGTCGGCGCCGTCGTGCTCCACCCGCTCGGGTGGCGGGACATCGCGCAGGACGACGCCGAGAAGTTCCGTGTGGTTCCCGAACTCCCCGGAGCACCGCTGTCCCTGTATCTGGGCGTTCTGGGGCTGACCGGGCTGACCGCCTATGTGGGTCTGACCCGCATTGCGCCCGTGCGGCAAGGGGACACGGTGTTCATCTCGGGCGCCGCCGGAGCGGTTGGGACGGCCGCCGGGCAGGTCGCTCGCCTGCTCGGGGCGGAGCGCGTCATCGGCTCCGCCGGTTCACCCGAGAAGGTCGATCTGCTGACCACCAAGTACGGGTACGACGCCGCCTTCAACTACAAGGACGCACCGGTGGCAGAGCAGTTGGCGGCTGCCGCGCCGCAGGGCATTGACGTGTACTTCGACAACGTGGGGGCCGACCACCTGGAGGCGGCACTGGGGACGTTGAACCGGGACGGACGGGTGGCAATGTGCGGGGCGATCGCCGCGTACAACTCGGACGAGCCCGTGCCGGGACCCAAGAACATGGTCAAGATCATCCAGCAGGGCCTGTCGCTCCGGGGCTTCACCCTGGGTGACCACATGGACCTGGCGCCGGAGTTCAACCAGCGCATGGCGCAGTGGTTCGGCCAGGAAAAGATCGCCTACGACGAGACGGTGGTGGACGGAATCGACCACGCCGTTGACGCCTTCCTGGACATGATGCGCGGGGCCAACACCGGAAAGATGGTCGTGCGCACCGCCTGAGAAAACCGTGGCTCCGTTCCGCATCCCTGCTGTGCAATCGCGGGCAGGAGGCGCAAGGTAGACGCATGAATTCATCGATTCAACCCCCCGAAAGCCGGGGACAGACCGCCGCTGACCCCGCGGCCACTCCGTCCCCCACCAACAACCACCCTGGTCAGAATGACCAGAAAACCTTCCTCGGCCAGCCCAGAATGTTGGCCTCACTGTTCAACGTGGAGCTGTGGGAGAGATTCTCCTTCTACGGCATGCAGGGCATCGTCCTGATCTACATGTACTTCCAGACCACCGACGGTGGCTTGGGAATCGACCAGTCGGTCGCCGCAGGCATCGTCGGAGCCTACGGCGGCAGCGTGTATCTGTTCACCATCGTCGGCGCCTGGGTGGCTGACCGCCTGATGGGCTCCGAACGGGCCATGTTCGTCAGCGCCCTCATGATCATGGCCGGCCACATCGCGCTGGCGCTGCTACCGGGCGTGGCGGGCCTGGCCGTGGGTCTGATGCTGGTCGCCGTCGGTTCCGGAGGGCTCAAGGCCAACATCACCAACCTGGTGGGTGGCCTGTACGAGCGCACGGACCCGCGCCGCGACGCCGGCTTCTCGCTGTTCTACATGAGCGTCAACATCGGCGGTCTGTTCGGCCCGCTGCTGACCGGTCTGGTTCAGCAGTCCTGGGGCTTCCACCTGGGCTTCGGACTGGCCGCGATCGGCATGGCCATCGGTCTGGCGCAGTACTGGTTGACCCGCGGTGCGATGCGCGAATCGGCTCACCACGTTCCGGATCCGCTGCCTCGTTCCCAGTACCCCAAGTGGATCGGGATCGTCGTCGTCGCCGTCGTTCTGATCGCAATTGCCGTGGTCACGGGCCTCCTCAACGCCGCCAATCTGGCCAACGTGATCGTGACCCTGATCGTGATCGCGGCGATCGGTGTGTTCACGCTGCTGCTGAGCAGCAGCAAGGTCGACGGTGACGAGCGTTCCCGCGTCCTGTCCTTCATCCCGCTGTTCATCGGTGAGGCGGCGTTCTTCGCGCTGTTCCAGCAGCAGTTCACGGTGCTCACGATCTACGCGGACACCCGCCTGGACCGGTCGCTGTTCGGTTGGGAGATGCCCATCTCCTGGGTCCAGTCCTTCAACCCGTTCTTCATCATCGTGCTGGCGCCCGTGTTCGCGGCCCTGTGGACCAAGCTCGGCACCCGCCAGCCGTCCACGCCCACCAAGTTCGGGCTGGGCATCGTGTTGATGGGTTCCGCGTTCCTGATCTTCCTCAGCCAGGTGAACGTTGCCATGGTGGCAGTCATGTGGATCGCACTGATCATGCTGGTGGCGACGATCGGCGAGCTGCTGGTCTCCCCCGTGGGCCTGTCGCTGTCGACCAAGCTCGCGCCGACGTCGTTCCCCGTGCAGATGGTGGCCCTGAACTACCTGGCCGTGGCGCTGGGCACCGCGCTGTCGGGCTCCCTGGCGACGTTCTACAGCGCCGAGACCGAGGCCGCGTACTTCGGCACCCTGGGTGCCGTGACCATCGGCATCGGCGTGATCCTGCTGGTGCTGTCGCGCTCGATCACCAAGATGATGCGCGGAGTCCGCTGACCCTTCCGTCCCCTCGACCACACCACTTTGCGTCGACCACACACTCCATAACGTGTGCGGTCGACGCTTAGTGGTGTGGTCGATGATCGGGGTCGCTGGCGCTGCCCACTCAGGCCGGTAGATTCGGAACGTGTCGGAAGCTCAGTACGCCGCATTCCTCCCGGAACCCCGTCGAGCCGCGGCCGCGATTGATCCGGTCCACGACTGGTGGTCGTGGACCGGGCATCGCGTTCACGTCGCCAGGGCCCGTTGCGACAGTCCCGTGCGCGTCGTCGTCGTGCACGGGGCCGGCGCACACAGTGCGGCGCTGTGGCCCACGGTGGCCCAGTTGGCGGACCACGGACTTGACGTGACGGCGATCGATCTCCCGCTCTACGGGCGAACCGAATCACCCACCCCGCAGAAGGTCACCTACGACTTGTGGCTGGACCTCCTCCAGGATCTCCTGGACGCCGACGACGACGAACGGCCCGTCCTGCTGCTCGGTGCGAGCATCGGCGGGTTGATCGCGTACGAGGTGGCTCACCGCTCCGATCGCGTGGTCGCTGTGGCAGCAACCTGCCTCTTGGACCCAGCCGACTGGCGTGCACGCGCACGCATGACGCGGTTCGGACCCCTGGCCGTCCTGGGGCCTCCGTTCCTGCGGTTGCTCCGCGGACGCGTGGGCGACCTCATGATCCCGATGCGGTGGGTGGCGGACCTGTCCAAGATGAGCCGCAACCCGGACCTTTCCAAGTTGTGTGCATTGGACCCGAGAGGCGGGGGCGCCAAGGTCCCACTTCGGTTCTTCCGGTCCTACATGACCCATCGACACAGCGCACCGGAGGACTTCACCAAACCGCTGCTCCTGACCCACCCAGCACAGGATGCGTGGACACCGGTGGAACTCAGCACCCGCTTCTTGCGGCGGTTGTCCGGACCCACACGAGTGGTCATGTTGCGTGGGTGCGGGCATTTCCCTATCGAGGAACCGGGTCTCACGGACTTGGTGGAGTCGGTGGCCGATCTTGCCGCCCAGGTTTCCCCGAACTGACAGCCCGGCCACCCGCCCTCAGTCCCTCGACCACACCACTAAGCGTCGAACGCCCACCCCCCCAAACGGGGGGGCGGGGCGTGGTTGTGGGGGGGGGGGGCGCGGGGGGGGAAGGGGGCCGGCGCA
>NZ_JAAOZS010000018.1:59484-64487 GCF_011602805.1 Kocuria sp. JC486
GACCGCACACGCCATAACGTGTGCGGTCGACGCTTAGTGGTGTGGTCGGCACGAACGGAGCGAAACGGGGCCGTTCAGTTCTCCGGAACGACGAGGTCCACGAACTGACCGCGGTCTCGGTCCTTGACCACCGCGCCCACGGGGAACACGCGGCCACTCATCGCCAGGTAGATCCCTGGGTCGAGGAGCTGCACCGCCGCGAACGCGGTACCCAGGTTGAACTGCGAATCCGTGACGCGAAGGGACGCGGGCTGCATGGCGCCCGTGAACACGATGGTCTTGTCCGCGAGCGCGGTGCCGTGCGTCCGGAGGTACTCCGCGGTGTCGGTCATCGTGTCCGTGCCGTGCGTAATGACCACACGCGTGTTGGGCAGGGCTTCGACCCGCTCGAACAGGGTCTGCCGGTCGTCGTCGGTGATGTCCAGGCTGTCCTTGCGCAGGACCGGCTCCGCGGTGACGGGAACGGTCGGCCTGACGACGGACAGGATCTCCAACGCTGCGGGCTCCCCGATCTCCAAGTCGCCGGTCAGGGAGTAGATCTTGTCGATGGTGCCGCCGGTGGTCACGAGCGCGATGGGCTGGGGATTCGTCATCGCACGAGACTATCGGGTGCCGAGGTCGGTTGGACCCTCGACCCCGACCACGGCGGCCGAGGACTGGCAGGCGCAGAAGGTCACCCTCGCAGGACCTTCTCCATGGCCTTGCCCTTGGCCAGTTCGTCCACCAGCTTGTCCAGGTACCGGATCTTCTGCATGAGCGGATCCTCGACGTCCTCCACGCGGACCCCGCAGACCACGCCTTTGATCAACGGGGCGTTGGGATTGAGATCGGCGTCGGCAAAGAAGTCCTCGAACGTGGTCTCTTGATCCAGGTGCGCCTGGAGCTCGTCCTGCGTGAAGCCGGTGAGCCAGCGGATCACCTCATCCAGTTCCTCCCGGGTACGCCCCTTCTTCTCGACCTTGGTGACGTAGTGCGGATAGACGGAGGCGACGCTGGTGGTGAAGATCCTGTGCATCGACTCAGGCTAGACCACCTGCTCCGGACACCGGTCAGTGGTCGCCCTGGCTGCCGGGTTGCCCCTCGGACCCCAGCATCTTGGTCAGCCCGGACATGATGTCCACGGGCAACGGGAACACCACGGTGGAGTTCTGGTCCGCGCCGAGCTCCAGCAGGGTCTGCAGGTAGCGCAGTTGGATGGAGGCGGGAGCCTGGGACAGCGTCTCGGCGGCATCGCGAAGCTCGGCGGAGGCCTGCAGCTCACCGTGGGCATTGATCACCTTGGCGCGGCGCTCGCGCTCCGCCTCCGCTTCACGCGCCATCGCACGCTGCATGGCCTCCGGGATCTCGATGTCCTTGATCTCCACGATCACAACCTCCACGCCCCAGGGCCCTGTCTGGCGGGCGATGATCTCCCGAAGATCTGACCCCAAGTCGTCCCGATGGGCCAGCAGTGTGTCCAGATCAACGCGCCCCAGGAGGGACCGGAGGGACGTCTGCGCGATCTGCGAGGTGGCCACCGCGTAGTTCTCCACCTCCAGCACAGCCTTCTGGGGGTCCACCACGCGGAACATGACCACGGCGTTGACGCGAGCGGGCACGTTGTCCTTGGTGATGATCTCCTGCGGCGGAATGGTGAGCGTGATGGTGCGCAGGTCCACCCGGTGCAGGGAATCGATCAGCGGCAGCACCACCTTGAGCCCCGGCCCGTACAGCGGCTTCACGTGGCCGAACCGGAAGGCCACCGCGCGCTGGTACTGCGGAATCACCCGCAGGCTCACCAGCAGGATCACCACGATGACCAGCAGGACACACAGAACGGCTATGACCGCGGACGCGGGCATCACTTCCCCTTTCGGACGGTACTGGTATCGGACGCAGAGCGTTGCACCGGTTCGATGGGCAGCCGCTCCCGCGTGACACCGCCCCACACGGCGTCGTTGCCCCGCGAATCTCCACCCCACTTGGCGGCGAAGCGATCCGTGGTCATAGCCTGCAGAGCCTCACGGTCGTTGTGGTGAACGATGTGATCGGGAGCCCCGGTCGGGGTTCGCACCAGATGGATCACCAGGGGCGCACACACGACGGCGACGACGAACGCGGTGACCGCCAGCACCAACACTTCAAGGCCCGTGGTGGCCATGAGCATGCCGGCCAACAGCATGATCACGCCCATGGCTCCCACAGCCACGGCCACGCCGCGATGGAACCGGCCGTTCTCGGAATGCGGCCACGGGTCCACTTCTCGGGTCAGTTGCTTGCCATGGTCGGACACGGTGCAGGTGTCCTTGACCGGGCAGGCATTGCAGATGTCGGCCTTGCCGCGATACCGCATGACGCGGTTGTCCGGGTCGAAGGACGTGGGCCACAACCATTGGTCTTCCGGGCACAGCCAGGCGTCGTGACTCTCGTGGTAGACGAAGCCGTTGGTCCGCCAGGCCACCGCCCGTTGGGACGTGCGCCGCGCCAGGATGTCGAATCCCCAGGCGGCGGCCAACGCCAGACCGTAGAGGCACAGGCCCCATGTCAGCAGTGAGATCTGATCCATTCCGGTCACAGGTCCGAACTGTTGGGATCGTCCGGGTCATCGGCCCGGCCCATGGGTCGGTCCTGTGCCTCCCGGTCCGACCGGTACCGTCCCCGCGGTTTGTCGGCTTCCCGGAGTTGACGGTCCGAACGGTATGGCGTGCGTTCGCTCGTGGCGGTGGCCTCCACCCGCTCCTCGGCGTCGAACTCCGCCAACTTGGCGGGGGTGATCTCTTCGTACAACGGCGTGGTGGTGCCGTCCTCCCCCGGGCTCTTGCGCAGGAAGTACTTGAGTCCCAGGAAGGCCAGGTAGAGCAGCGGAACGATGCCGACCAGGAAGATCACGTCGCCTGGCATGCGCAGCCACTCGACCACCACGTTGCCGGGTTCAGTCAGGTAGCCCAGCGACCGTGCCTCGTAGTACCCCTCGGAGACCGAGTGGTAGAGCTGGGCGACCCCCAGCGGCATGAGGGAGACGAAGACCATCCACAGCAAGCCGATGTTCAGCGCCCAGAAGGAGAACCCCATCCACTTCTCGGGCCACTTCTCCGGCGGGATGACGTAGCGCAGGGCGAAGACCGCCATGCCGATCGCCAGGAACCCGTACACGCCCATCATGGCGCCGTGTGCGTGGTTGGCGGTGAGTGCGGTACCGATTTGGTAGTAGGACACGATCGGCATGTTGATCAGGAACCCGAAGATTCCCGCGCCCAGGAAGTTCCAGAAGCCCACCGACACCAGGAACATGACCGCCCAACGGTGCGGGAACGGCTTGGTCCGGTTCGAGTGCTGGCGGGACCCGAGTTGCATGAAGCCCCATGCCTCGACCGTCAGGAACGTCAGCGGGATGACCTCGGCCGCGGAGAAGAACGCGCCCAGTGCCATGTGCTCCACCGGGGTTCCGGAGAAGTAGAGGTGGTGCATGGTGCCGATCACGCCACCCACGGAGTACAGGATGATGTCCATGTAGATGATGGCGATCGCGATGCGCTCCCGGACCACACCCAGCAGCACGAAGATGTAGGCCACCATCACCGTGGTGAACAGTTCCAGGAAGTCCTCCACCCACAGATGGACCACCCAGAAGCGCCAGAAATCCGCGACGGAGAAGTGTGTGTCCGTGCTCGCCAGCATCCCGACGGCGTAGAACGCCGGAATGGCCAGGCCCGCGAAGAAGAACAGCCAGGGCATGTTGCCCTTGTGCTCCCCGCGCAACCTGGCGCGCATGCCGCGGTAGACGATCGCGATCCAGATGAACATGCCCACCGTGAGCAGGATCTGGAACAGCCGCGGCAGGTCCAGGTACTCCCACTGCTGGGACAGCCAGGACCCTGGTTCCGTGATTCCGTGGACGGACAGGAACGTTGTCAACAACGTTCCGACGACGACGATCACGACCGCCACGTACAGGAGCACGGTCAGGAGCCCCTGCTTCTTGGGTTCCCGACGGGCGATGAACGGCGTCAGGAAGATACCCGCGGCCAGGAAGCCCGCGGCTGTCCAGAACAGGGACAGCTGAACGTGCCACGTGCGTGCCAGGTTGTAAGGCAGGATCTGCGACATGTCGAAGCCAAAGAAGCCGGTCAGTTCCACGCGGTAGTGCTCTGTCAGAGCGCCCAGGAGCGCTTGAGCCAGGAACAACACGATGATGGTGGAGAAGAACAGCACCGTCATGCGTTGTGAGGGCGTGAGCCGCACTTCGCCGGGCTGCCGGAAGTCCAGGATGGGGGCGTCGTCGCCGTGCCAACCGATCTTGGCCGACCACCGACCGTAGACCGCGAACAGCACGCCGATACCGCCCAGAAGGACGACCAAGGACAGCACGGACCAGATCATCAAGTCGGCGGTCGCGGTGTTGCCGACGTTCGGTTCGGCGGGCCAGTTGTTCGTGTACGAGTAGTCGTGTCCCGGCCGATCTGTGGAGCCCGCCCAGGCGGTCCACGCGTAGAACGCGGTCAGGTCGTGGATCTGGTCCTGGTCCGTGATCATGTTGGCCGGCAGACCGTTCTTGGTGGTCGGCTCACCGAAGAAGTCGGAGTAGTAGCTCTCCATGTGATTGAAGCCGTCGACCTGGGTGGGGGTCCAGGTCAAGGTCCCAGTTTCCTCGTCGTACCGGTTCGTCCGCCATTCGTCCTCGACCGCCTGCTGAGGGTCCTGGACGCCGTCGTTCGTGTACTGCTCGATCGCCCGGTCTGTGGTCACACGGAGGTATTCCGCCGTCCAGTCGGGGCCCAGGTAGGCACCGTGACCCAGGACGGATCCGTACTCCTGGAGCCCACGGGCATTGAAGATCTCCTGGCCGCGCGTGATGTCTTCACCGGTTGCCACCACCGTTCCGTCCTCGGCCACGATCTTATCGGGCAAGGGCATGGAGGCCGAGTACGTTCGATAGGCCAACAGGCCCATGACGGCTCTTCGCAGATGAGGGTGTAGAAGCTGACGGCGCGGCGGTGTTGGGATAGAAGTCGAGGTCTCCCGAG
>NZ_JAAOZS010000019.1:0-59793 GCF_011602805.1 Kocuria sp. JC486
ACCATCATGAACCCGGCCGTGAGCCTCGCGGCCTGAAACCCGAACTGTCACCTGTTCGTGCGGCAGCCCCTCACGGTCGTCGCCGACTGCTACCTTGCGGGCGTCTCCACGCGCCGGATGGACAAGCTGGTCAAGACGCTGGGCATCCACTCGCTGTCGAAGTCGCAGGTCTCGCGCATGGCGGCCGAGCTCGACGAGCACGTGGAGCAGTTCCGGCACCGGCCACTGGACGAGGCCGGCCCGTTCACATTCGTCGCCGCCGACGCGCTCACGATGAAGGTCCGCGAGGGCGGCCGCGTGATCAGCTCCGTCGTCATGGTCGCCACCGGCGTCAACAGCGACGGCCGCCGCGAGGTCCTCGGCATGCAGGTCGCCACCAGCGAGACCGGGCCGGCTTGGAACGCGTTCTTCGCCGACCTCGTCGCCCGCGGCCTCGCCGGCGTGCGCCTGGTCACCTCCGATGCCCACCGCGGCCTCGTGGAGGCGGTCGCAGCGAACCTTCCCGGGGCCGCCTGGCAGCGCTGCCGCACCCACTACGCCGCGAACCTCATGTCCGTCACGCCCAAGAGCTACTGGCCGGCCGTGAAGGCGATGCTGCACTCGGTCTATGACCAGCCCGACGGGCCCTCCGTGCACGCGCAGTTCGACCGGCTGCTGGACTACGTCGGCGAGAAACTGCCCGACGCGCACGAGCACCTCGACACCGCACGAGCCGACATCCTCGCCTTCACCAGCTTCCCCGAGGCCGTCTGGCAGCAGATCTGGTCGAACAATCCGAACGAGCGACTGAACCGCGAGATCCGCCGCCGCACCGACTCCGTCGGCATCTTCCCGAGCCGCGACGCGATCATCCGCCTGGTCGGCGCAGTCCTGGCCGAGCAGACCGACGAATGGGCCGAGGGACGCCGCTACCTCGGCCTCGACGTCCTCGCCAAGAGCCGCCTCAACCTCGTGCCCGACACCGGAAGCGAGGAGACCACCGAGCCCGTCCTCCAACTCTCCGCCTAACCCGACAGAACGAAGGACACCGCTACACCACTAACGGGGACTTGACCGGTGAGGGATCACATGCTGTTCGAGGTTGCGCCGGTTGCGCTTGCGAGAGGTGGCGTTCTGCTCATCGTCTCCGACCTTGGACAGCCACTCCTCCAGGTAGGCGCTGATCTTCGGGCTACGCTCATGCGAGGTCACACCCCCGAAGCCACCAAGTCGCTTCTGAAGGTTCGCAGTGCGCCGCTCCACGGCTTGGGTGGGAGAGGATCCGAAGCCTCGTACCTTGACTGATTTGCCCTCCTTGTCCTGTACGGACATGGCTGCGCACCAGGTGGGCCGGCCTCGGATCTGGGTCAAGAACACGCTGCCGGTGCCCCGCAGGGCTCGCTGTCGATCAACCATGGCGGATGACCGTATGTGTTGGCCTTACCTAGGTCAACAAACTGAAAATCAGCCGATGACCCTTTGAACAGTCGTGAGCAAGTTTCACGCATCAGAACCGCGCCATAGCAACTGAAGGCGGGGCCCTCATCGGGTCCCGCCTTCAGTGTTGAGCACACTAGATCGTGCCTTTGGTCGGGGTGACAGGATTTGAACCTGCGACCCCCTGCTCCCAAAGCAGGTGCGCTACCAAACTGCGCTACACCCCGGGTCAATCGGCCGCCCTCATGAGCGTCTCGCCGAAGTACATCATGGAGGCGAAGAAGCAGAACCGGTCGCCCAGATGCGCAATTAGCACCTGCTCCACCTCCGGGAGTGACTCCACCGAATACGGCTCGGTCCGGAGATCGGAGAGGTACTCGTCAGTGAAGCGCCGCAGGTCGTCCGGCCGGCGTACCATCCAGCCGTCGAAGTAGTCGCGGGCCTCTTCCCGCGATGGGGCGCTCATCCCAGGCTCCAGATGTTCCAGTCGCCGCCCTGAATGAGGTGCCACCCGTAGGTGATGACGAGGTAGCCCAGGAAGAAGAGTGCGGGTGCGTAGCTCACCCCGCTAAAGAACCACGCCCGGCTCCGAGCGGCAAGGATCTCCTCGTCCTGCTCCGGTGCGCGCGTCCGCGCGCTGAGGAGCTTCCGGTCGCGGCTCAGCACCCACACGGTGAACGGCAGCGCGAGGATCACGAGCGCTCCGAGGGCGCACCAGAACGCGATCATGGCCATGCCGGCGGGCAGCGCGTCGGCGAACTCGGGATCGTCGCTGACGGACGCTGCGATCACCGTGATGATCCCGAGGATCGCGCCGATGCCCGCCGCAACGGCGCCGATCGAGCACAGGCTTGCGAGCATTGATCCGCGGGCGACGTTCTCGTGGGTGACCACGTGCGGGCCCCGCTCACGCGGCGGCTGCCCGGACGCGGGTACGTTGTTCAGTTCCTGCCCCATGGCGCCAGCCTAGGCAGACACCCGCCATCGATGCACGTCGGGCACCTATGGGGGATCACCAAGGTAGGCTTCCTGCGTGAATCCGGACCCCGTGAGAGCGTTGCGCACCGCCCTGCTGTGCTGCCTGGTGCCCGCGTTCATCCTGACGATTCTGGCTGCGGCGGCCGTCGCCATGGCGTGGCCCACTCCGGAACAGGTGCACGAACATCTGGACAGCGCCAGCCTGAAGTTTTCAGAACTCGCCCACTTGTCCTCCCGCTAGCGAACTGCGGTCTAACGATCAACTCGTCGCTACCTGTGTTTCGCATCGACTGACGTTCAAAACCCGTTCTAATGTCAGCCTACGCATCGCTATGACGTGATCTACGCTGACGCTCTCACACTGCGAAATAAGGCTCACGAGACATTGCGCTTCTTGCTGTCTCTCGATGGGGTGGTTGACAACTCGCCGACTCGTGATTGAGTTCCAACCGGTTCATCACTTGTCGATTGAAAGGAACCATTATGGCTACCAACGCCTCCACGAACACCAACACGACCGAAGAGGTTGACACTTTCGACCGTGCGGAGGTCTCGCGCCTTGTGTCAATGATGCGGCACGAGTTGTCCACGCTCGCCGATGATGCTCGCCGCAAGCGTCCGTTGTTCTCGAAGTCGCCGAAGGAAGCACGCGGCAGGCGCGATGCGGCCGTGAAAGTGCTTCAAGAGTTCGCTGACAAGTTGACCTCGATGCGCACTGGCTGATTCCGCCACACCCGCTCGTGGCCCCGTTCATCATCACATGGGCGGGGCTTCGTAGTGAGAGCGGTCGCTAGTTGCGCTTGAAGAAGTTGTCTATGTGATGCTTCGGTGGTTTGCGTCGACTTGCGGATTGCTTCGCACTGGCATATTCAGCGTAGATCGCTATAAACATCAGGCGATGCAACGTATGGCTCCTGGTCCCCATGTGGACCTTTAGTGTTTTGATCTCTGAACCATGACTTCAAGGTGGTGTGGCGCAGACCCAATGCCGTCATAAGTTCCTTGAACTCATCTTCATCACGCACGTTTTCGTTGAAATATTCTACTACAGTGCGGCGCGCTTCTTTTGTGGTTGCACGAGCGATGTCATCGGCCTCGTTGTAGCGGTTGACGGCTTCAAACACTGCGATTTGGTCACCGAAGTCTTCGAGATCTTTTTCTGTTGCGACTCTGACGGCAAAGCCGATTGCTCGTTGCACGTCCTCACTGTTGAGCACGGCGTTTGTGAATGCTTCTTCATTCGGGAAGAGACGACCCGATTTCTTGTACAGTTGCTTCAAGGAGCGAGTGATGCTTTGCGGATTGTCTTCGTGTTCGATCCCGTGTTTTTTCTCTTCCACGAAATAGTATGTATCTTCAGTGTCGCTCATCGTTGCTCGCTTTCTCTCACGCTGTGCTCTGCGGTCTAACGGGTCGAGCGGAGAGGTGTAGGCGATGTGCGTTGATCACTGGTGCACCGCTCACTCGACAGTCTACACATGGCTACTCCGCTGTGTCAGCATGCCTTGCAGGTTCGCCCTGCGCTTGCTCGCGCCACACGACTTCGATGCGGTCAAGGCTCGCGTGTCCCCATCCCGCTCGACCTCGCTTGCCCTTTTTGACGATCACCGTTTCAATCTCCCTCACGAAAAAAAGACCGCTTCTTGTCAATGGTTGCCTCATCGTCACCGTCTTTGATGGCGACGTTGTCCAATCCCCAATCTACGATCTCTTCGAAACTGTTGTAGTCGGTTGTTGGTTGCGCCTGCAATGCGTAAAAGTCATCGCGCTCTCGACGGAGTTCGCCTCGTTCGGCTTCGAACTTCTTGATCTGCGGAAAAACGACCTCGCCCGACAGCTCATCGTTGTTGTATGCGCTCATGAGTTCGGTCATCTTCTCATCGACTCGCCGCAACTTTGCTTCGTGTGGCCATTCGGCTGGCTCCTCACTCTGTTGTAGCTGGCCGCCTTCGCGCTCCTTCTCCATGCGGTCGGTGATGTGTGCTACTAGATGACCCTCAACCCATTGTTCGAGCCGTTCCGCGCTGATCGCTACGTGACCGCTCCCGTCTTTGCAACTGTAGGTCTTCGCTCCGGTCAACTGCCCGTACATCTTGCCACCACATTCACCGCACGTGACTAACCCCTTCAACAGCCACTTGCCTTGTCGCACCTTTGTCAGTCCGCGCTTTTTGAGCATTGCGAGTGCGGCTTCACGATCTTCGAGCGAGATGATCGGTTCCCATATGCCTTTTACATAGCCGCCTGCACCATCGGAAAGCGGTTTGCGGCGGTAGGTTCGCACGCCTGCCGCACGCCATCCCAACAGGACGTTCTTCATGGTGGTCCACTGCCACTTGTCGTTCCCTGATGCTGTTTTGATGCCTGCCTGCATCCACTCTTTGCACAGCATTGTGATTTACACGCCTTGCTTGATCTTCTTGACTGCGTCACGCATCCGTTCTGCTTCTTCGGGTTCGAGTGTTACTCCATCCTTTTTCCAGCCGAACGGGCGTTGATGCTGTAGCTTTGGCTTTCCTGCTTGTGCGTTGTGCAGCAAGGCGGCTTGTTGGCGTTCGGAGATTCGATCTGACTCCGCCGCATCTACTGATGCTTTGATCCGCGCTACCATGCGTCCGTCACCTGTTGAAAGATCGTCCTCGCCAGACACAACGGTGCGGATCAACACACATGTTTGCTCGTGAAGTTGGATGAGGTCTTCAAGTTCGCACATTCGTCTTGTTAGTCGCGAGTTTGAGTACGCGAGGATGTGTGCGAACTCCTTACGATGTGCGGCGGAGATCATCTCATTGAATCCGGTGCGAACCTTCTTCTTTGAAGTTCGTTCGGATGCACCGATGTCGTTGTCGGAGTAGACGGCCACCACGTCGAGTTGTAGACGATTTGCGAGTTCGCGGCACAAGTGTTCCTGTCGGTCCACTCCTTCTCCGTCACCGCTTGCATCGCGTGAAATTCTTGTGTAGACCACCGCTGCCTTGCTCAAATCCATGTGTCCTCCGCTCTCCATCCACGCTTAGATATATATTAAGCGATACGGAACCAACTCGGTGTCGAGTACAACGCGCACGTCATCGATAGTATCCTGACCCACGTCGCTCCCGGGCTCGGCTGGCGGTGACTCCCGGCGGCGGACCGCCCAGATTTCCGATGATGAGGGGTCGAAATGGATCTTCCGAGTGACAAAGCCACTCAGCGGGCGGGTCGCCTTGCTGCCAGTCACGTATCGACTTGGCTGCAGCAAAACGACATCGTAGTGCGGCAGGAGGAACAGAGCACGGACTTCGGTGTCGACCTGGAACTAGAACTGCACGAGGGGCGGTACGTCTCGGGGCTACTCGTCAAGTGCCAAGTGAAGGGCACGCAGGGCCCCGCCTTCGCAAAAAGCAATGTTGAAAGCGTCAGTATCAAGACTTCGACGCAGAACTATTGGGCGACCTTGCCGCTGAACGTTATGTGCATCCTCTGCGATCTCTCTGATGGGGCCATCTATTGGCAGCCCGCATCAGCGACTCTCGCAAATACCACGCACACGAGCCTGCAGTTCTCCCAAGCGATGAGGGCGGACCAAAACCCAGACGCGTTCCACAATGCTCTTGTTCGAATGGCAGAGACCCCGACGAGTTCGAAAGTCCTCTCCTTGGTCCCTGCGTGCATGAGGTTGTTTACCGAGCTATCGCTCGGATTCAACGCTGTATATGACCGTGGGTTCGAGACTAAGGCTGACGTAGACGGGTCTATTCGTGTCTTCTACGAGCACCTTGAGCGGCTCTGCATGTACACGGGTGCGGACGAGTTACCTGCCCGATGGCTTGTTTGGGAGAGGCGAAACTCGATTATTCAGACTGCGCTTGATTCGGCTGACTCGGGATTGCTGGATGGGAATGTTGCCGGCGAGATCATCAGATACTCGGCAGCTTTCTACAAGTCGGCGTTGAGCCGCGTCAAGGATTGTGTAGACCCGTGGAGCATTGTGGAGTCTAACCCGGGGCTCGCGGGAATGCTACTGTCGAACACGTTCGATTCGGAAGTGATCGGCGAGGCGTTCGAGAGATTGGATGCAGGAGAGCACTTCTACCTCGTATCCGACACTCATTACTCGTTTGGTATGAATCAGACGCCTCAGGATAGTGACTTCGACGGCGAGTTGCAACGCCTTCAAGTCGCCTACTACCGCCTGCCTGCTGTTCAATAGTCCATACCGAGCGGCTGTCACAACCCCGACATGCGGTAGTGCTTCTCGATGATGACCGCCCACCTGGCCAGGGTCAGGATCTCGTCGTCCGTGAGGACCAGCCTGTTGCGCTCGGCCTCGTGGGTGTCCACGGTCTGGGTGGACTGGTTGCCGCCCACCGCGTAGATCATCTTCTTTTCCTTGCGCCCCAGCTTCTTGGTCAGGATGGGGTCCAGGTCGGGTTCGGCCAGGCGGGGCTTGAACACGCGGTACTCGTCCGGGTCCACCGCGCCCTGCACCACGGTTTCGCCCAGGCCCCAGGCGGCGTCGATCACGACTACATCCGGGAAGCCCGTGTCCGTGTCCAGGGAGAACATGACCCCGGAGCCGGCACGGTCAGACTGGACCATCTTCTGCACGCCCACGGACAGAGCGACCTCCAGGTGGTCGAAGCCGCGTTCGCGCCGGTAGTTGATCGCCCGGTCCGTGAACAGGGAGGCGTAGCAGCGTTTGCAGGCCGCGAGCGGGTCCTCCGGACCGGTGATGTTGAGGTAGGCCTCCTGTTGGCCTGCGAAGCTGGCCAACAGGAGGTCCTCCGCCGTCGCACTGCTGCGCACGGCCACGGAGGCCGCCTCAACACCGTCCCTGCGGCACATCCCGGCGTAGGCCTCACGGATCGCGTGGGCAATCTCCTCCGGGAACTCGCCGTGGCGCAGGGCGCGGCGGATGGCCGTGCCCACCTGCTCCAAGGTGCGTTCCCCCTTGTCCAGTGCCTGGGTCTCTTCCGCCAGGATGTCCTTGAGGTTGTTGTGCCTGATGAACTCGCGGTACGCGTGGGCGGTGGTGGCGAAACCACCGGGAACTTGCACACCCTCTTCGGCGAGGCTGCGGATCATTTCACCCAGGAAGGCGTTCTTGCCTCCGACCTGGGGGATGTTGGTGTACTTGAGGTCTTCGAACCACAGAACAAATGCTTCACTCGTCATTTCTCACACCTCCAGCATGGCTGCGACGAGCAGGTGATCAAGAAACTTCCGGTGGACTCGTGCGTCGTTGCGATCGAGTCTCCAAGTGAGGGGCTGGGCGACCGATGTGGGACTTGGGTGACGTCTACCGACTGTGGTTCCCGACCCTGCGGCGACTGGTTACGTGGTCCTCTCCCATCCACGTGGGATTCCCATGACCTACCGGCGGTGATCCCACGCCGGGCTCTTGGCCCACCTCGAGCCTAGCGCCGAAAAGCCCCGGTCAGCCCCGTGTTTCCGGGGTATGCCACCCACACGTGATGCCTCGTCTGCACTCGCACGAAGCATGGATCTGGCCGCCCATCATGGGTGATGAGCGGCCAGATCCACGCTTCGGCGGGTGGTTGCGACGACGGCGGGCCCGGCCTGTCAGGTGTGTCGGCCGATCCTTGGCAGCTACTGGAGCAACGTCTTGTCGTCCAGGGCAGCACCCTTGAGCTGGGTGAACCTGTGCAGCAGGTCCTCCGGGGTCATGCGCTGCTTCTCCTCCGGGGAGGCGTCCAGGATGATCCGGCCCTCGTGCATCATGATCAGCCGGTTCCCCACGTCCAGGGCCTGGTTCATGTTGTGGGTGACCATCAACGTGGTCAGCCCCTGGGCCTGGACCACCTGCTTGGTCAAACGGGTCACCAGTTCGGCGCGCTGCGGGTCCAGCGCGGCCGTGTGCTCGTCCAGCAAGAGCACCTTGGGCTTGGAGAACGTGGCCATGAGCAGGCTCAATGCCTGACGCTGGCCGCCCGAGAGCAGCCCCACCTTGGTCTTGAGCCGGTTCTCCAGGCCGAGTTCGAGCACCTTGAGTTCCTCGGCGAAGCGTTCCCGCTTGGACCCGGTGACCGCCCGGGCCAGCCCGCGGACCGCGCCGCGGCGGTCCGCCAGGGACAGGTTCTCCTCGACCGTGAGGTTGGGGGCGGTACCCGCCATGGGGTCCTGGAACACCCGGCCCACCCGAGCAGCTCGTTTGTGTTCGGGTTGCTTGGAGATCTCCTTGCCGTCGATCAACACCTGGCCGCGGTCCTGCGGGATCCTCCCGGCAATGGTGTTCAGGATGGTCGATTTGCCCGCACCGTTGGAGCCGATGACCGTCACGAAGTCGCCTTCGCGCAGGTCCAGCGAGACGTCCACGAGCGCCTTGCGTTCGTTGACGGTTCCGGGGAAGAAGGTCTTGGAGACGTTTTCGATCTTCAACATGCTCAGTTCTCCTTCCCTGCGGTGCTACCCGTGGCTTCGGTGGCGTGTGGACTGTCCGGAGCCGCTCCGGCCGGAACACCGAGGACCCGCTGGGCCTCGGTCTTGGTGGCCATCTCGCCCTCAGCGGCAGCCTCTGCGCCGTCGGAGGTGAGCGTGGCCGCACCACCGCCGATCCCCAGGCCGTGGCGCCACTTGGCGATCTTGCGGAATCCGGACCACTGCGGCAGCAACAGTGCCGCGATCACCAGCAGGGCGGAGAGCAGCTTCATGTCGTTGGGGTTCAGCCCGGCGTTGAGGGCGAACTGGATGGCCAGGCGGTACAGGACGGCACCGAGAACCACGGCCAAGGTGGCCTGGAAGACCACACCGTTGCCGAAGATGGCCTGCCCCACGATCACCGAGGCCAGACCCACCAGGATCAGGCCGATGCCCATCTGGATGTCCACGAATCCCTGGTACTGGGCCACCAGCGCGCCGGCCACGCCCATCAGTCCGTTGGAGATCATGAGCCCGTAGATCTTCTGCCGGTCCGTGGAAACCGCGAAGGACTTGATCATCTGTTCGTTGTCACCGGTGGCCTGCAGGGCCAGGCCGGTGTCCGTGTGCAGGTACCAGTCGATGACCAGTTTGAACAGGATGGCCACCACGGCCAACAGCACGATCGACAGGACTCCACGGTCCACGTAGTCGTAGAGGAGCGTGAACAGCGTGTCCTCCCGCAGGAGGGGAACGTTGGCAGCGCCCATGATGCGCAGGTTGATCGAGTAGAGCCCGATCATGGTCAAAATGCCGGCCAGCAGGCCGTTGATGTTGCCCTTGGTGTGCAGCAAGCCGGTGATCAGACCGGCGATCGTGCCCACCACGAATGCGAGAGCCGTGGCCAGGAATGGGTTGATGCCGTTGACGATCAGCACACCGGCCGTGCCCGCCCCCGTGGTGAAGGAGCCGTCGACCGTCAAGTCGGGGAAATTGAGTACTCGGAAGGTCAGGTAAACGCCCAGGGCCACGATCGCGTAGATCAGGCCGAGTTCGATTGCAGTAATCATCTGTCCTCGTCAGGAGATGGTGGGGGCCGCGCGCTGGGATTGCCCGCGTCGGGTGGATGGAAGTGAGGGGGGTTCGGTGGGGTGCCGGGCCGCCGTCGTCGTCACTGTGGGTCACGACGACGGCGGGCCCGACCACTCAGGTGGTCAGCCCTCTTCGCCGGCGGATGCCGGGTCCTGGGCCTCGACGTCCTCGCCGACCACGACGTCCGCGCGGTCCAGGACCTCCTGCGGGATCTCCACGCCCTGCGCCTTGGCGGCCTCCGGGTTGATGTGGAGCTGCAGTTCCGTCTGCTCCTCGACCGGCATGGTCGCGGGGTCTGCGTCCTCCTTGAGGATCTTGATCGCCATCTCACCGGCCTGCTTGCCCAGGGACTCGTAGTCGATGCCGTAGGTGGCCACGGCACCCCGGGTGACCGAATCGCCCTCGGAAGCCAGGATCGGGAGCTGGTTCTCCTCGCCGTACTGGATCACGGTCTCCAGTGCGGAGACCACGACGTTGTCGGTGGGGACGTACACCGCGTCCACGTCCAGGGACTGGAGCCCCTGCTGGACCTCGGAGGAGTTGCTGACCGTGGCTTCCTTGATCTCCAGGTCCAGCTCCTTCGCGGCCTCCTTGGCGGCGTCCACCTGGACCTGCGAGTTGGCCTCACCCGAGGAGTAGACGATGCCCACGGTCTTGACGTCAGGGTCAATCTCCTTGAGCAGTTCGAGCTGTTCCTTGACCGGGTTCATGTCAGAGGTGCCGGTAACGTTGCCACCCGGCTCCTCCCACGAGTCCACCAGTCCGGCCTCCTGCGGGTCGGTCACGGCGGTGAACACGATCGGCTTGTCCTGAATCGACTGGGCCGCGGCCTGGGCGGTGGGCGTGGCGACGGCCAGGATCAGGTCCTTGTCGTCATTGGCGAAGGTGCCGGCGATGTTGGAGGCCGTGGCCTGCTCGCCCTGGGCGTTCTGCTCATCCCATTCGACCTCGATGCCCTCTTCCTCGAATGCCGACTTGAAGCCTTCACGGGCGGCGTCGAGGGACGGGTGAGACACGATCTGGGTGACGCCGATCTTGTAGGTTTCGCCGTCGCCTCCCCCACCGCCCCCGTCACCGCACGCGGTGAGGGCCAGGGCTGCGACGCCGGTGAGAGCGGTGAGTTTGACGATGTTGCGCGGTCGGGACATGGATCCTCCTTGGTGGTGCGGGCGTGATCCACCGGGTGGTCAGCGACTCGACGGCGGAAGCTCCCTCACCAGCCCGACGGCGCCCCGAGATGTGGGTGGGGACCGCGGGCCGTTGCGGCGAGGACTTCCTTGTCTCACCGCAGCGTTTGGTGTCTTCCGCACTGCACGTAGGCCTGTTGACCAGGGGATTCACCTACGCGCGAGTGTGACCTGTATCACGTGATCGTGAGTCTAGCATCGTATACGACCGCATGGTCGGTAATTTGGAATCGGCCATCGCAATCTGGAGGACCCCACGGACATCCACATCAGAACCGCACCGCCGGAGGACCTCCACCGGGCACTACTCGCCTTGGCAGCGGAGGTCACCGGCGACGCCGCCGTTCGGCTCACGCACGCCTGCCCCACCTGCGGCGGTTCTGACCACGGACGCCCCGTGATCCTGACCCGGACGGGAACGCTGGGGGTCTCACTGTCCCGCGCACGGTCCGAGGATCTCGGTGTGGTCGCCGTGTGCGTTGGCGGGCAGGTCGGAGTCGACATCGAGGGCGCCGGGGACGCAGCTTTCGCCGGGTTCGACGACGTCGCGCTCCACCCGGACGAACGCTGCGCCGATGACGACGAACGGACCCGCCTCTGGGTACGCAAAGAGGCTGTCCTGAAGGCCCACGGCACGGGGTTGGTGACGGACCCGCGGCAGCTCCGCCTGGACGAAGACGGCCGCGTGTTGAAAGGTCCACCGGCCACCGTGATCGACCTGGACCTCGGCCCCGACTGGACCTGCGCCGTCGCGGTGACTCCCCCGGCGGCGGTCCGACTGATCCTCAGCTGAGCGCAGCCACCATCACCAAGAACCGGCCGATCAGCCCCGGTCGGAGACCTCGGGCAGTTCCGGGACCTCGGAGCGGTGCAGCCACGCGTCCAGCAGGGCATCCATCTGGTCCCCTGCGGAACCGGCCCAGCGCAGGCAGTGCGCCTCGAAGTCGTCGGTGCTCACCGTGGCGCCGGCGTGCTCCTGCGTCCAGCTGCGGAGCAGGTCGAAGAACGCGGAGTCACCCACCAGCGCCCGGATGGCGTGCAGGGTCAGGGCGCCGCGCTTGTAGACCCAGTCGTCGAACATGGCTTCCATCCCCGGATCGGCCAGTGTGCTGCCCTCCGGAGTGGGCCCCAGAGCCGCATGGTGTTCGGCCGCGCGCTCCTGAACGGAGGCGCCGTCCCCCCGCTTCCGACGATGATCCGACCACAACCACTCGGTGTAACAGGCGAATCCTTCATGGAGCCAGATGTCCTTGAGCTGCTGCCCAGTGACGCTGTTGCCGAACCACTGGTGGGCCAGTTCATGGGCCACCAGACGTTCGTTCTCCCATTCCGGCTCCACCAGGTTGCGACCGAACGTGCTGAGACCTTGCGCTTCCAGCGGGATCTCAAGGTCGTCGTCGACGATCACGGCGCGGTACTCCGCGAACGGATACGGCCCGAAGAGGTCGCAGAACAGGTCGACCATCTCGCCCTGGCGTTCGAACGCGGTCCCGCGCCCCACGTCGAGTCCCTGGGGATGCACCACCTCCACGGGAACCGAGGCCCGGCGTCGCTGGGTCTGGTAGGGGCCAATCTGAACGGTCGCTAGGTACGGAGCCATGGGCCGGTCCATCACGTACGTCCAGGTCGTGGTCGCACCGCTGCGGGTCGAATCCGTGAGGGTCCCGTTGGCCACCACGTGGTACTCGGGCTCCGTGGTCACCTCGATCCGGTACGTGGCCTTGTCCGCGGCGTCGTCGTTGCAGGGGAACCAGCTCGGGGCGCCGTGCGGCTGGGAGCCGACCATCGACCCGTCCGTGAGTTCCTCCCACCCGGCCGTCCCGTGCACACCCGGAACGGGACCGGGCTTACCGGAGACACGGAACTCGAGCAGGAAGCGGTTTCCGGGTACGCGATCCCCGACATCGACGGACACCCGCTGGCCTCTGTGCCGGTACTTGGCGGGGCGGCCGTCCAGGAAGACCTTGCTGACGCGCAAGCCGTGGAGGTCGACGTCGATCCGATTGGTGGCCTCGGCGATCTCAACGTACAGCTGAGCCTTTTCCTCCAACCGGTTGGCCGCAACCTTGTACGTGAGCTTGAGGTCGTAATGCGAAACCCGGTATCGAGTGTCGCCGTGCCCCCTCAGGTACGGGTCTGGGTTGGTCATTCGGACTCCGATCGGGGTTCGTGGAGGTCAAGAGTGGGCACGGTGTCTGGTTCGGCGGGCAGTCTAATCCCGCTCCTGTGCGTCCAGCTCATCCACCCACGGACCGATGGGGTTGCCAACCCACCGCGTCTTGTCCGGGGCGGACTCACCGCGCATGACCAGAGAGCCGGGGCCGACGGTCGCGTACCGCCCCAGTGTGGCAGCCGGCAGGATCACGGAGTTGGGCCCCAGGGTTGCGCCCGGCCCCAGGCGGACGGCATCCATGGCCAGGACGCGATCGTGGAACAGGTGGGTCTGGACCACACAACCGCGGTTGACCGTGGCCGCCTCCCCGAGCTCGATCAGGTCGTGTTCGGGGAGCCAGTAGGTCTCACTCCACACACCCCGCCCCACCGTGGCCCCCATGACCTTGAAGTACAGGTTGAGCAACGCCGTGCCGGACACGTATCGCAGGATCCAGGGCACGGCCACCGCTTCCACGAACGCATCGGCCAGCTCCCCGCGCCACACGAAACCGGACCACAAGGGATGTTCAGAGGGCTTCCACCGCCCCACCAGCAGCCACTTGGCCAGGGCAGCGACGACGACGGCCACCAACCCGCAGCCCAGCAGGATGACACCGGAGAGCAGGGCCGCAGCCCACGCGCCCCAGGAGGCCGCCACCACGGCGAGCGCCACGACGGCGGCCAGGTGGAGCAGCAGGTGCGCCAGGAGGGCAAACATCCGGCAGGTTTCGATCACGCCGCGCAGGAACCGCAGCGCGCGGGAGGGTTCGTAGGTCCTCGTGGCGTCGACGTCGCTGTGTGTACGCCGCAGTTTTTCGGGCGGGGAGCCGACCCACGACGATCCCGCCTTGGCCTTCTTGCGCCGGGGTGCGGCGGACAGGACTGCGACGAGCGATTCCTTGGGCACCTTGCGCCCTGGGGCGGTCATCCCCGAGTTCCCCACGAACGCGCCGCGTCCGATCTTGACGCGTTCGATGCGCAGCCAACCACCGCCGAGTTCGTAGCCGCCGATCAAGGTGTCGTCGGCCAGGAAGGCCTGTGCGCCCACGCGAGTCAGGCTGGGGATCATGAGGACCGTGGAAGCCTCCGCGTCCTTGCCCACCTGGGCTCCGAGCGCGCGCAACCACCACGTGGTTGCCATCCCGGCGTAGAGCGGGAACAACCAAGTGCGGGCCTCGTCCATGAGGCGCAACGTGGTCCAGGCCTGGAGCGCGCGAATGCCCTGCACCGGGTGCGGTCCGCCCTCCAGCCCGATGGCGCACAGCCGGACAAGCGCCAAGATCATCAGCGCCAGCACGGCGTAACCGACCAGACCCGCGAGCGGCAGCCACAGGAGCGCCGTGGTGACGGCCTGGCCCGGCGTGTGGGTACCGCTGAGGGGAGCCCACAGCACGGCCAGCCCCGCCACGGTTGCCAGGGCCGGCAGGAGGGAAATCACCAGGCCGGAGAGCATGTAGAGCACCGTGAACACGGGCCTGGACTTGGGCCGGGGTCCCCACGGACCGCGGGCGTCACCGACCGGCACGGCGGGGCAGCCGGACCAGCGTTGTTCGGCTCCGACCGGTCCGAACACCGTGGAGCCCGGGGCGATTTCGGCGTCGTTGCCGATCCTGGCGCCGGGCACCAGCGTGGATCGGGCGCCCACGCGGGCCCGCTTGCCCACGGTGATATCGCCGATGTGCACGCTGGCGCCGTCGATCCAGTGGCCCTGCATGTCCACTTCCGGTTCGATCGAGCAGCCGTTGCCGAGCCGCAGGAAGCCGGTGACCGGGGGCATGGCGTGGAGATCGACGTCGCGCCCCACCTGGCAGCCCAGCCACCGGGCGTACCACCGGACCATGCCGGCCTCACCGATCTGACCGACCCCCATCTCGTCGGCGAATCGCTCGGCCAGCCAGAGCCGCAGGTGTGTTCGTCCGCCGCGCGGGTAGTGACCGGGCCGCACGCCCGCCAGGATCGCGCGGGCTCCGAGCGCGCTGACCGCAAGGCGACCGAGCGGGGCCACCAGCAACAACCACGTGACGCCCAGGACCCACCACGGAACCAGCCCGACGGCGTCGCCCGGCAGAGTCCACCCCAGGAGATCGGCGACGCGCACACCGAGCGCCAGCCACAGCAGCAGGCGGAGTCCGCCGATGCTCCGCAGGGCCACCAGTGCCGCCAGTTGGGCAGCCTGGGTCTTTCGACGGACGGGCTGCACCCGCTCGTTGAGCCGCCCCACGGGGGTGTCCGCGGTGTCCAGCCACGCGGCGAACTCACCGATGCGCTGGTGTTCGTACACGTCGGCCACGGTCGCGTTGACGTGTTTCTCGCGGACGCGCGCCACGATCTGCGCCGCGGTGAGCGACCCACCGCCCAGGGCGAAGAAGTCCTCGTCCGGGGTGCTCGGGCGGGAGCCCAGGACGTCGTTCCAGATGTCAGCAAGCCACGCGGCCGTCGCACCCATCTCCTGGGACGCGGCACCGCCGTCGTCGGGAAGGGGCCATGGCAGGGCGTCACGGTCGATCTTGCCGCTCGTGCGGGTGGGGAGATCCTCGACGACGGCGAGGCGCGGGACCAGCGCTGCGGGCATGTCGGCGCGGAGCCGGTCCAGACTCGCGACGCGGTCGAAGGTCCCGTCCACGGTCAGGTACCCGACGATGAGCGAGTTTCCGCTGGCCGTCTTCCGCACGGCGGCGGCCGCCCCGATGACTCCGGGCAGCGCGAGCAGGGCGGCGTCGATCTCGCCGAGTTCGATGCGGCGGCCGCCGACCTTGACCTGGTCGTCGGCCCGACCCTTGAAGAGCAGCCCCGCGGGATCGTTGACCACCACATCCCCCGAGCGGTACGCGCGCTCCCACCCGAGAGTGGGCATCGGCGCGTATTTCTCGGCGTCCTTGTCCGGGTCTAGGTAGCGGGCGAGCCCGACTCCCCCGATGATCAGTTCGCCGCTGTCCCCTTCGGGCACCGGGTTCCCGGCCTCGTCCACGACGGCGAGGTCCCACCCCTCCAGCGGCAACCCGATGCGGACCGGGGGTTCGCCCGTGAGTCGCGCGGCGCAGGCGACCACGGTGGCCTCCGTGGGCCCGTAGGTGTTCCAGACCTCGCGCTCCTCGTTGGCCAGGCGGGCACCGATCTCCGGAGGGCACGCCTCACCGCCGAGGATCAGGAGGCGGACGTTGGAGAGGGCTTCCGCGGGCCACAAGGACACCAGCGTGGGCACAGTGGAGACCACCGTGACCGCGTTGGCCACGAGCCACGGGCCCAGGTCCATCCCGGAACGGACCAGCGAGCGCGGCGCCGGAACCAGGCAGGCACCGTGGGCCCAGGCGAGCCACATTTCCTCGCAGCTGGCGTCAAAGGCCACGGACAGACCTGCCATGACCCGGTCGCCCGGGCCGAGCGGTTTGTTCTGGAGGAACAGCCGGGATTCGGCGTCGACGAATGCTGCGGCGCTGCGGTGGCTGACCGCCACTCCCTTGGGCTTGCCTGTGGAACCGGAGGTGAAGATGACCCAGCAGTCGTCCGTGAGCGACGGCGGGGCCGGTTCCACCGGTTCGCGCGGAATTTGAAGCCTTCCCGTGACCACCAGGTCGGCGCTGACGACGGCGGCGACGTCGGCCTCTGAGAACACGGTCCGGGCGCGCTCATCAGGGTCATCGGCGTCGACCGGAACGTACCCGGCCCCGGCCAGGAGGATGCCCATGATGGCCACATACAGGTCAGCGGTCCCCGAGGGCACGCGCACGCCGACCTTGTCTCCCGCACCGATTCCGCGCTCCGCGAGCTCGGCGGCCACATCGCCGGCGGCCTCGTGGAACTGCGCGTAGGTCATGACCGAATCCCCGGCGTCGATGGCCGGAGAAGCACCGTGAAGTTCCACCGTTTCGAGGAAAACATCCACCAGGGTGCGAGGACCGGGGGCGTGGTCACCGGCGAGCAGAGGGCTGGGGGGAGCGGTCTGTGGCGCGTCTGTCACCCCTGGATTGTCCCAAAGCCTTGGTGCACGGACGGCAGACTCGCCATGACCACGGGTTGACCAACGGGGTGCTGAGCACAGTGGGTTGAAACCGTGTGCATGTTTTCTTGATCCATTCCAGAAAACAGGGCACGATGGTGGCCATGAGCACAGTCGATGCGGGAGAGGCGGCACAGGACCGCGAGCGCACCCTGTTGCGCGGCGCGGGCCTGCGCGTCACCCAGCCGCGGCTGGCCGTGCTCACCGTGTTGCGTGACCACCAGCATTCGGACGCCACGGCCATCCTGAATGCGGTTCGCCGAACGTCCCCTTCCGTCTCACACCAGGCGGTCTACGACTGCCTGCACGCGCTGACGGAGGCGGGGCTGGTGCGTTCGATCCAACCCGCGGGTTCCCCCGCCAGGTACGAGATCCGACGCAACGACAACCACCACCACCTGGTCTGCCGCGGCTGCGGCGACGTGGTGGACATCCCGTGCCAGACCGGGCCCGCGCCCTGCCTGCACACCGACGACGACCACGGTTACGCGATCGACGAGGCCGAGGTTTATTTCTGGGGCCTGTGCCCGGCATGCCAAGCAGGCCGAGCCACAGGTTCCACCGAGTTCCCCACCCAGTCACATACGGATCGAGAGGATCAGAAGTGAGCGACGATCAGAAGCCCCACGGCGACGACACCACCACGGTCGGTGAAATGACCGAGACGGAGGCCACCGGTCTGCCGGAGCAGCCGGTTCAGGAGTCCTCCGAGGGCAAGTGCCCGGTTGCGCACGGCGCCTCCCTGCCGCACCCGACCTCCGGCGACGCCAACCAGCAGTGGTGGCCCAACCGCCTGAACCTCAAGATCCTGGCCAAGGAACAGCCGGTCATCAACCCGCATGACCCGGACTTCGACTACGGGGCCGCCTTCGAGGCCCTGGATCTGGCCGAGGTCAAGCAGTACATCGGTGAGGTGCTGACTACCTCCAAGGACTGGTGGCCCGCAGACTTCGGCAACTACGGCCCCTTCATCATCCGCATGGCCTGGCACGGCGCCGGCACCTACCGTTCGATGGACGGCCGCGGCGGCGCCGGCACCGGTCAGCAGCGGTTCGCTCCCCTGAACTCCTGGCCGGACAACGCCTCCCTGGACAAGGCCCGCCGCCTCCTGTGGCCGGTCAAGAAGAAGTACGGCCAGGCACTGTCCTGGGCCGACCTGTTCGTGCTGTCCGGCAACGTGGCGCACGAGATCATGGGCATGCCTACCTTCGGTTTCTCCGGTGGTCGTGTGGATGCCTACGAGCCCGAGGACGACGTCTACTGGGGCCCGGAGACCGAGTGGACCAACGGCGGTGCCGAGCGCTACAAGGGTGAGCGCGACCTGGACAACCCGTTGGCCGCCGTCGAAATGGGTCTGATCTACGTCAACCCGGAGGGCCCGGAAGGTGAGCCGGATCCGAAGAAGTCCGCGATCGACATCCGCGAGACCTTCGGCCGTATGGGCATGAACGACGAGGAGACCGTGGCGCTGATCGGTGGCGGTCACACCTTCGGCAAGACCCACGGTGCCTCCACCGTGCCGGAGCACGTGGGCCCGGAGCCCGAGGCCGCCCCGCTGGAGCAGATGGGCCTGGGCTGGAAGAACTCCTACGGCGAGGGCAAGGGCCGGGACACCATCACGTCCGGCCTGGAGGTCACCTGGACCTACCACCCGACCCGCTGGGACAACGAGTTCTTCCACATCCTCTACGCCTACGAGTGGGAGCTGTTCCACTCCCCCGCCGGTGCGCAGCAGTGGCGCCCGGTCAACGGTGGCGGGTCGGACATGGTTCCGGAATCCGATTTCAACGGGCGTCGTGAGCCGCGCATGTTGACCTCCGACCTTGCCCTGCGTGAGGACCCGATTTACGACAAGATCTCCCGCAAGTTCAAGGACGACTTCGCCGCGTTCCAGGACGCCTACGCCCGTGCGTGGTTCAAGCTGACCCACCGTGACATGGGCCCGATCTCCCGTCACCTGGGTGCGGAAGTTCCCACCGAGGAACTGGTCTGGATGGACCCGATCCCCGCGGCACCATCCGTGCCCGGCGATGCCGAGGTTGCCACCATCAAGGAGGCCGTGGCAGGTGCCGGGCTGTCCGTGACCGACGTGGTCAAGACCGCCTGGGCCGCTGCATCCACGTTCCGCAACTCGGACTTCCGCGGTGGCGCCAACGGTGGCCGGATCCGCCTGGAACCGCAGCGGTCCTGGGAGGTCAACGAGCCCGCCGTGACCGGTCCGGTGATCTCGGCCCTGGAGTCCATTGCAGCCGGCAACGGTGTGTCCTTTGCGGACACCCTGGTGATCGCGGGCAACTGGGCCGTGGAGAAGGCTGCCGCCGACGGCGGTGTGCAGGTGACCGTTCCGTTCACCGGTGGCCGCGGCGACGCCACGCAGGAGCAGACAGACGTCAAGTCCTTCGGCTACCTGGAGCCCAAGGTCGACGGTTTCCGCAACTACGATCCCCGCGGCAACAAGGAGTTCCCGGCGGAGTTCGCACTGATCGACCGGGCCAACCTGCTGGGTCTGTCCGCACCGGAGATGACCGTGCTGGTGGCCGGGCTGCGCGTGCTGGGCGCTACGTACGGTGGGACTTCGGATGGGGTGTTCACCGATCAGGTGGGCGTGCTGTCCAACGACTTCCTGGTGGCGCTGACGGACATCGACACCCAGTGGGAGAAGGTGGCCGAGGGCCAGTACCGCGGCGTGACCGCTGACGGTGCGGAGCTCACCGGCACCCGCAACGACCTGGTGTTCGGCTCCAACTCGGAGCTGCGCACCCTGGCCGAGGTCTACGCCTCGGACGACGCCAAGGAGAAGTTCGTGAACGACTTCGTGAAGGCTTGGGCGAAGGTCATGGACGCGGATCGGTTCGACGTGAAGTGATGTCGGTTCTGTAGGTACATGTGAGTGGCGCCCGCTGCATGCGGGCGCCACTGGCTTTTCGTTTGGGCGACGGCCAAGCGTCACCCCCTGCCTAGCTGTCAGTACGTGGCGGCTGTGCCGTTGTCATGGGTTGAGGCCCTCGACTCTCTTCAGAAGAATCTCCTGAGTAGCCCGCGGCCCGAAGGATTCTTAGCCTCGCTCCTCTGTTCAAGGATCTGTTTCGCTACTTCAGCCCGTCTCGTGCACTTCTCGTTCTGCCCTGCCAATACGCAAGATCCTAACAGCAAGACCGTTGCATAGATCGCTGTCACAAATAGGCCATCAACCTCAGTGTTTGAAGTCAGCCCAACCGAAACGAAAACCCCACACAAGGCCAGAATTGGGCCGACTGCCGCAATATAACTTATTTCAGATCGGTTCACGACTATTTGCCTTCGCAGGTCATTGTCAGACAAGCATTGACATTCATTCATGACCTTATCGTATTGGGAGCGACGAACTTTTCTCATACTGCGATCATACATACGACATAAACGAGCGATTGACTGTCGGTAGAACTGTCGTGACCCATCACGATCAACGGCGTAGCTGGGGTCTGAAGCAGCCGGTTTCGCGGAGTGATCGCACGATGTAATTGGTGAAATTCCGCCAGCCGAAGGCGGAGCCACGGAGCTGCTCCAGCCGACCATTCGGCGCTTGGGGCGACCACCAATACGGTGGGCCACCGACCGAACAGCCTATGCACTAACCGGCAGGTCACCGCGTCCCGCGGCACTCTTGCACATGCGCCCTGACAGCACCATTGCGCTGGGTCGAGGACTCGACGCGCCAGGACCACAGGCATGGGCTCCACGTGCTGGCCATTGACTTCCTAGGCAAACCCGTCCAGGCGAACGAACGTGATCAGGTCGGGGCGAAGGACGATAGCGTTGGGCACGTCGAGGTCTTCCAGATGGGTAAGCGTGAGAACCTCCATCACCTGGAGGCCTCGACTCATACCGGCAGGCGACGCGCCGGACACCCTCGCTCCACCTCTAGACAGTCAAATGCAAAGAGCCCCATTACCAAGCATTCAGTTCCACCTCGACACCAAGGTGGCACGCCACTTCGAGGGCGCACTGGTAGCGGGCACGGATTATCACGTTATGCTACAGGTAACCAACCTGTATCGGTTAATTTGTCCGCAGGATGTTTCGGAGGCGCTGGCCGAGCGCGAGCTTGAGTTTGTTCAAGCCGATGTCGGTCGTCTCATACTTCAGGGTTCGCAGATGCTGCAGGTCGAACGGAATCTCATCAGCGAGCTGCGTAAGCGGGATGCACTTCCGACCCAACGTGTGTGCGATACCGGTTTCGTAAAATACGTTGGCATTGTGGCTTGTGTAATCGGTTATGACGATTCTGGCACGCCACAGCAGGCCAACAATGTCATCCATGATCGAATCTTCGTCCCAGATCGAATCTGCACGTTCGCATTGCAAACCGGCGTCGTAGACGGCTTGCTGGATTGCCTCCCAGACCGGCTGGAACTCACTCCCGAATGGCATCATCACAACGACCAAGTTGTCGTCTATCGGACCGTCCGGAAACTTGAGGTAATTGCGACTGGGGCGGACTACCTCACTTGAGTGCCGAATTTCGAGCAGAGTGCGGTAGAGGTCGATGTCTTTGACCATGAGCCTGGTCCTATGGAAGCCCCATGCGTCCGCGACATCGAAGGCGTTCTGGTTGGCCAGAAGCTCGTTAACGGGGATTGGGTCGATGTTCGCGTTAGGGGTAAACTCCAGCATGTAGCTCGTGCCGCTCGGCGTAATGCGGCTCAGTGTTCCCACTGTGGCCACATCGGATGAGCCCTGTGGGCCCACTTCGGGCAGGGCAAGTGTCGGTAACTTCAGTAGCTCGGTAAAATCGCCGTTAGCCACATTCAGACGATACTTGATATGGGTCGAGGTGCCCTCCATCAGGCGATCCTTGGAGAGCAAGCCGCCGACGGGCAGACCAACCAGCATGTTGAACATGGCGTTACCTCTCTTACTACTTTCCTCGAATATGCGGGTCGCTCCGCAACGATAACTCAGAGATGAATCGGTCCGGGTTCTGTGCCACTACGGTGCGGGTTCAGCCTCTCGGGTGAGCGCCTCGTCATGGAGCGTTTCGAACTCTATCGGGGTGAGCATCCCGATAGAGCAATGGAGACGCCGCCTGTTGGGCCGGTCATCGGTGCTCGCACTCTTGTGGTCGACGCAGCCCTCGGTTCCTGCAAGGTCGAAGGTACGCAGGAATGGCCAGCTTGCATTCTGGCGGGGGTTATAGCTGCTACATAGAGCGGGTCATGACGTGCACGTCTGGTCGATCAGACTGCTCCATCTCAATGAATCCCGCGCGGGCATAGGTGCGGATGGCCGGTTCGTTACCGACCATCACGTTCAACCGCAGCTCCATTGCCCCAAGCTCCCGCGTCTTCTCCATGGCGAGGCCAATTAGCACATGAGCGAGACCGTGACCGCGGCGTGCAGGATCGATGAGAACCCGACCGATTCGGGCGGACTGGCCGTCCAAAGTGAGATCGAAGTGCCCGAGCGCCGCGTCAGTATCGTCTGCTACGAGCATCCAGGCGCTGAGGCCGCTGCCTTCCATTGTCGACAGTTGCCCCGAGGTCAGCGGCCAAGTCATACGCGGACCCGTGAACAGATGCAGCGCCTCTACATCGGGTACCCAGCCGACTACGGTTTCACAATCAGCTGGAGTACGTGTGCGCAGGTGGTGCGGGCTCATTGGTGCGTCACTTTCTCGAACCTTGCGATCACTTAGGGCCCGGATACGACAATGCCCAGGTAAGAGGAGTCTCTCACCTGGGCAAAAATGTCGGGATGACAGGATTTGAACCTGCGACCCCTTGACCCCCAGTCAAGTGCGCTACCAAGCTGCGCCACATCCCGTGGGCGGCGGACCGCCCAACCTGTGCTTCACAAGACGGTCAGACCGCCTCAAGCACCCGCCATACATTACCCCAACGGCCGGGGGATTTCACATCGCCGGGCCGTGGGAACCGGAACGTCCCGGCGCCCCCGATCGGAGGGCGCCGGGACGTCAACTTCGAACCAGCATCAAGCCGGATCGATCTCCACCACCAGGTCCCCGCCGGCAACCGGCGAGGGCCCCGTGATGACCACGCGCTTGACCGTGCCGCCCTGCTGCGTGGTCACGGAGGCCTCCATCTTCATGGCCTCAATGGTCGCCACCCGATCACCGGCGGAAACCGAATCGCCCACGGACACGGTCGCCGTGATGGACCCCGCGAACGGTGCCGCCACGTGGCCGGGGTTGGCCGGATCGGCCTTCTCCGCCTCCACGTGATCCGTGGCCACGGAGGTGTCCCGGATCTCCAGCATGCGCATCTGACCATTCAGGGTGACCATCACGGTGCGCATGCCCTTGTCGTCGGCCGGGCCGATGGCCTGCAGGACCACCAGCAGACGCACGCCCTTGCCCAGGGAGATCACGTGCTCACGCTCCGGCATCAAGCCGTACAGGAAGTCACGCGTGTGCAGCACGGAGACGTCGCCGTACTGCTTCTGCTTGGCCTCGAAATCCGCCGTCGGGCCAGGGAAGAGCAGACGGTTCAGCGTCGCACGGCGCACGGCCGACTCACCACCGAGTCCCTCCAGGTCCTCGGAGGACAGCTCAGCCAAGGCCGGCTTCTCGTGCCGCCCCTCCAGAGCCTTGCTCCGGAACGGCTCCGGCCAGCCGGCTGGCGGGGTGCCGAGCTCACCGTTGAGGAAGCCGATCACCGAATCCGGGATGTCGAACTTCTGCGGGTTCGCCTCGAACTCCGCCGGGTCCACGTCCATGCCCACCAGCTGCAGCGCCAGGTCACCGACCACCTTGGATGACGGCGTCACCTTGACCAGGTGGCCCAGCATGCGGTCGGCGGCGTAGTACATGTCCTCGACCTGCTCAAACTTCTCCCCCAGCCCCAGCGCAATGGCCTGCTGGCGCAGGTTGGAGAGCTGGCCACCCGGAATCTCGTGGCGGTACACGCGACCGGTCGGCCCGGACAGCCCGGATTCGAACGGCTTGTAGATCCCGCGGATGATCTCCCAGTACGGCTCCATGTCGCACACGGCCTGCAGGGACAGCCCCGTGTCCCGCTCGGTGTGCGCCAGCGCGGCCACAAGAGCCGACGCCGAAGGCTGCGACGTCGTTCCCGCCATGGTCGCGGTGGCAACGTCCACCGCATCCACGCCGGCGTCGATCGCGGCCAGCAGCGTACCGATCTGGCCACCCGCGGTGTCGTGGGTGTGCAGGTGAACCGGCAGGTCGAAGCGCTCACGCAGCGCGGTCACCAGACGACGCGCGGCCTCCGGACGCAGCAAACCCGCCATGTCCTTGATCGCCAGAATGTGCGCCCCGGCATCCACGCACTGCTGCGCCAGATCCAGGTAGTACTCCAGCGTGTAGACCTCTTCGGCCGGATCCAGCAGGTCCGAGGTGTAGCACAGCGCCACCTCAGCCACCGCGGTACCGGTCTTGCGCACGGCCTCGATCGCAGGTGTCATCTGCGAGACGTCGTTGAGCGCGTCGAAGATGCGGAAGATGTCGATCCCCGTCTCCGCAGCCTCCTTGACGAACGCGTCCGTGACCTCCGTGGGGTACGGCGTGTAGCCCACCGTGTTCCGCCCACGCAGCAGCATCTGGATGGGGATGTTCGGCATCGCCTCACGCAGGTACCGCAGGCGCTCCCACGGATCCTCACCCAGGAACCGCAGCGCGACGTCGTAGGTCGCCCCACCCCAGGCCTCCATGGAGAACAGGTTCGGCAAGGTGTGGGCGTACGCGGGTGCCGCGGCCAGCAGGTCGCGGGTACGGATGCGAGTGGCCAGCAGGGACTGGTGCGCGTCACGCATGGTCGTGTCAGTGACGGCGACGGCGGTCTGCGCGCGCAGCTTGGCCGCGAACCCTTCAGGGCCCTCGTCCAGGAGGACCTTCCGCCAACCGTCCGGCGGAGTGTGCTCACCCGGGCCGTCAAAGGGCGACCGGTCCGGGTCCTCGACCTTGTCACCGGGGAATCGTGGCAGCTTGGTACGGGGGTCGATGCCCTCGATGCGCTCACCGTTGGGCTTGTTGACCGTGACCTCGGCCAGGTAGGTCAGGGCGCGGGTACCGCGGTCGGCGGTGCCGCGCGCCTCGAGCAACTCGGGGCGGCGCTCGATGAAGTCCGTGGTCACGTTGCCGGCCAGGAACTCCGGGTCCTCCAGCACGGACTGCAGGAACGGGATGTTGGTGGCCACGCCGCGGATGCGGAACTCGGCCAGGGCACGGCGGGCGCGGTGCACGGCGGTCTGGTAGTCGCGGCCTCGGCAGGTCAGTTTGACCAGCATCGAATCGAAGTGCGGGGAAATCTCCGCGCCCGCGTACACGGTGCCGCCGTCGAGCCGCACGCCGGAGCCACCCGCGGAACGGTAGGCGGTGACCTTGCCGACGTCGGGCCGGAATCCGTTGGCCGGGTCCTCCGTGGTGATGCGGCACTGCATGGCGAAGCCGCGGACGTGCAGTTCGTCCTGCACGATCCCGATGTCGGCCAGGGTCTCCCCCGCGGCAATGCGCATCTGGGCCTGGACCAGGTCCACGTCTGTGACTTCCTCGGTCACGGTGTGCTCCACCTGGATGCGCGGGTTCATCTCGATGAACACGTGCTCACCGGCGCGCTCCCCCACGGTGTCCAGGAGGAATTCGACCGTGCCCGCGTTGACGTAACCGAGTTCGCGGGCGAACTTCACGGCGTCGTTGTGCAGCGCCTCCCGGACCGCAGGGTCCAGGTTGGGTGCCGGGGCGATCTCCACGACCTTCTGGTGACGCCGCTGCAGGGAGCAGTCACGTTCGAACAGGTGAACGGTCTCCCCCGTGGCGTCAGCCAGGATCTGGACCTCGATGTGGCGCGGGCGCAACACGGCCTGCTCCAGGAACACGGTCGGATCACCGAAGGCGGTCCCGGCCTCGCGCATGGCGGCCTCAAGTGCGTCGGGCAGGTCCTCCTTGGTCTCCACCCGGCGCATACCGCGACCACCACCGCCGGCCACGGCCTTGACGAAGATCGGGAACCCGATCTCGTCCGCCACCGCCAGCAGCTCCTCCGGGTCCGACGACGGCTCGGAGTCCTTCAGCGTGGGAATGCCCGCCTTCTTGGCGGCCTTGAGCGCGGCGACCTTGTTGCCGGCAAGGTCCAGAACATCGGCGGCGGGGCCGATGAACGTGATCCCGTTGTCTGCGCAGGCCTTGGCCAGACCGGCGTTCTCAGAGAGGAAGCCGTAGCCGGGGTACACGGCGTCGGCCCCGGACTCCTTGGCCACGCGGATGATTTCGTCCACGTCCAGGTACGCCTTGACGGGGTGGCCCTCGGAGCCGATCCGGTAGGCCTCGTCCGCCTTCTGGCGGTGAATGGAGTTGCGGTCCTCGATCGGGTACACGCCCACGGTCTTCGCACCCAGCTCGTAGGCGGCTCGGAAGGCGCGAACGGCGATCTCGCCGCGGTTGGCCACCAGGATCTTCTTGAACACAGGCACTCCTTCTTCCGGGGCTGGCCGGGACGTACCCGTTCGGGCGCCGTCAGCCCCTGCTGCAGTTTCAGTGCGGGCCGCCTGCACGTCGTCGGGCAGGCGAAGCGGTGGCACCAGTCTACGGTGACACCTGTCCATGACGTGACCGCCACCGCATTTCCGGGCCTCTGGAGTTCTTCATGCCAGCCCAATGTGTCGGCGTCGTAACGGTGTCCCTGGCCAAGGCGGCACCTGAGAAATCCCTCCCCTGTAACGACGGCGGTGGGGCACCCGAGAAAGGTGGCCCACCGCCGTCGTCGTGATGAGGTCAGGCTGATGCCCGCCCCATTCAGCGCTTGTTGCGCGGCCGCCGTTCGCGGACGCGCATGGCCACCTCGATCGGGGTGCCTTCGAAGCCGAAGGTCTCCCGCAGGCGGCGGGTGATGAAACGGCGGTACCCCGGATCCAGGAACCCGGTGGTGAACAGCACGAACTTGGGCGGGCGGGCGGATGCCTGCGTGCCGAACAGGATGCGGGGCTGCTTGCCACCGCGCAGCGGGTGCGGGTGTGCTGCGACCAGCTCGCCCAGGAACGCGTTGAGGCGCCCCGTGGGGATGCGGGTGTCCCAGGACTCCAGGGACTTCTCCAGTGCGGGCACCAGCTTGTCCTTGTGCCACCCGGTCTTGGCGGAGATGTTCACGCGCGGGGCCCAGGCCACGTGGGCCAGGTCCTTGTCGATCTCCCGATCCAGGTAGTACCGGCGCTCCTCGTCCAGCAGGTCCCACTTGTTGAAAGCCAGGACCAGGGCACGGCCGGAGTCGATGGCCATCTGCAGGATGCGGACGTCCTGCTCGGCCAGCGGCTCGGAAACGTCCAGGAGGACCACGGCCACCTCGGTGCGCTCCAGGGCAGACTGCGTGCGGAGGGAGGCGTAGTAGTCCGCGCCCTGCTGCATGTGCACGCGGCGGCGGATACCGGCCGTGTCCACAAAGCGCCAGGGGCGGCCACCCAGCTCGACCATCTCGTCCACCGGGTCACGGGTGGTGCCGGCCAGCTCGTTGACCACCACGCGCTCGGCACCGGCCAACTTGTTGAGCAGGGAGGACTTGCCCACGTTCGGACGGCCGATCAGGGCCACGCGGCGCGGACCGCCGATCACCTCGGGCTCAGCCACCTCGGAGAACTCGGGCAGGATCTCGAACAGGGCGTCCAGCAGGTCACCGGCACCCTTGCCGTGCAGCGCGGAGACCGGGTACGGCTCCCCCATGCCCAGGGACCACAGCTCGGTGGCCTGCAGTTCCAGCGCGGGCGAATCGCACTTGTTGGCCACCAGGATCACAGGACGCCCGGCACGGCGCAGCATCTTCACGATGGCCTCGTCCGTGGCGGTCACCCCGACCACGGTGTCCAGGACCAGCAGCACGGCGTCCGCGCGCTGCACGGCCAGTTCCGCCTGGTCGGCCACGGTCTTGTCGATGCCGCGGGCATCCGACTCCCAGCCACCGGTGTCCACCATGGTGAACGGGCGGCCGAGCCATTCTGCGCTGTAGGACACGCGGTCGCGGGTCACACCGGGGACGTCCTCCACCACGGCCTCACGGCGGCCGATCACGCGGTTGACCAGCGTGGACTTGCCCACGTTCGGGCGACCCACCACGGCGACCACGGGCGCGGGCTTGCGGGTCAGGGCACCGAACTCGTCGTCTTCCCAGTCGCCCAGGAGCGCCAGGTCCTCGTCGTCCAGGTCGTAGTCCTCGAGGCCTGCGCGGAGGGCTTCGGCGCGCTGGTCGGCCTCGTCGTCGTCGATGGCGTTGAGGCGCTCGACGACGTCGTCGTCTTCACCGCCCAGCACGGACTCGACGTAGGGGTCGACCGGGCGCTGCCACGGTTCAAGATTGGGGGTGGGGTTCTCAGTCATCGAGGACCCTCCTCTCACTAAAGCTTTTACAAAGTGTGGGGCCTGTGATCAGGCAAGTTCAGGAACGGCGCGCAGGACCAGGTCCATGACGGCCTGCACGGACTGCTCCAGGTTCAGTTCCGAATTGTCCAGGGTGGTCACGCCGTCGGCCGCGGTGGAGAAATTGACCACGGTCGAGTCCTTGGCGTCGCGTCCGACCACCTGCTGCCGCAGTGCCTCGGCATTCTGCGAGCCACCCAGCTGGGCGCCGCGGCGGTTCATGCGCGCCTGCTCGGAGGCCACCAGCAGGATGCGGACATCGGCATCCGGGGCCACCACGGTGGTGATGTCACGGCCTTCGGCCACGATGCGCCGCCCGGAGTCCTCGATCACCTGCCGCTGACGGTCCACCAGCACCTCACGGGCCGCGGGCACGGTGGCCACGGAGGAGACGTGCGAGGTGACCTCCGGGGTGCGGATCGCGTCCGTCACGTCCGTCTCCCCCACCTGGACGGTCTGGTGGTCAGGGTCCGTGGAAATCTCCACGGGGGCGTTGCGGGCGGCGTCGACGACGGCAGCCGGGTCGCTCAGGTCCACGCCCTGGTCCAGGGCCCACCACGCGACGGCCCGGTACATCGCACCGGTGTCCAGGTACCCGAGGTCCAGGCGGCGGGCGATCTCCTTGGAGACCGTGGACTTCCCGGAACCCGAGGGCCCGTCGATCGCCACGACGACCTGAACTGGATCCGTCACTGGACCACCTTCCATCCGTTTGCGGTGAGAGCTTCCACGAGTTCGTCCCGGCGGTTGGGCTCCACCGACACTTCTGCCAGACCCACCGGTTGCCCGGGTGAATGGTCCAGGCGCAAGTCTTCCAGGTTGATGCCGATCTCCCCGATGAACGTGAGCAGGTGCGCGATGGTCCCGGGGATGTCGTCCACCAGGACCGTCAGCTGTGCGAAGGCCTTGGGCGCGCCGCCGTGTTTGCCCGGAATGCGTGCCTGCCCCGCGTTGCCTTCGGCGATCAGCTGGGCCACGTCCAGGCGCGCACCCGGGGCGGTGGGTGCTTCCAGCGTGGTGATCAGGCGTTCCAGGTCCTCGCGCACCCCGTGCAGCGCCGGGACCAGGGAGGACGCATTGGCGCTGAGGATCTGCACCCACAGGCCCGGGTCCGATCCGGCGATCCGCGTGGTGTCTCGCAGCCCCTGACCCGCCAGGGCCAGGTGGTGCAAGGCGGTGTCCTGCAGGCGGGAGGCCAGCAAGGAGGACATGACCTGCGGCAGGTGGGAAATCAGGGCCACGGTGTCGTCGTGTTCCTGCGCGGACATTTCGGTGACCGTGGCACCCAGTTCCACGGCGAGCGCCTTCACCAGCCGGCGGGTGGACGGAGCTGTCTGCTCGGCCGAGCACAGGACCCACGGCATGGAGGTGAACAGCTCACCGCGTGCGGCCACCGGCCCGGACTTCTCCCGCCCGGCCATGGGGTGCGAGCCCACGTAGCGGGCCAGATCGGCTCCGGCCTCTTCCAGCCCACGCAGCACGGCACCCTTGACGGAGGCCACGTCCGTGACGACGGCGCGCGGGAACTCCCGCAGCGCTGCCGCCACCAGGTCCACCGTGACATCCGGCGGGGTGGCCACGACCACCAGCTGCGGGTCGCCCATCTGCCCCGGCCAGGCGCGTTCGCTCAGGCCCGCGCCGATGTCCTCCCCCACGGCTTCCGCCGTCGGTGAGGCGTCCCGCAGCCAGGTGTCGACTCCCAGGTTGCGCAGTCCCAGGCCGATCGAGGCGCCCAACAGCCCGGCGCCGACGATCAGGACCGTGCCCACGGGGGCGTTGGTCGCCGTCGTCGCTGATTCGGGTACCGAGGATTCAGGCTCCGTCGATTCCGTCAGGGAATCCGCGTCCCGCCCTGCGTCAGCGACCACGTCAGCTGCTCAGTCCGACGGAGGCGAGCAGGTGCCCCACCTCGGTCTTGGACAGGTCGCGGACCACGCCCTGCTTCTGGTTGCCGATGCGGATCGGTCCCACCTGGGTGCGGACCAGCCGCTCCACGGGGTGCCCCACGGCGTCGAAGAGGCGACGCACAATGCGGTTGCGACCCGAGTGCAGGACGACCTCCACCAGGATGTGCCCCGGGACGGAGTCGACCAGGCGGAAGGAGTCGACCTTGGCGATGCCGTCGTCGAGCATGATCCCTTCCTTCATCTGATCGCCCACGCCCTTCTCCATGGGGCCGCGGACCTGCACCAGGTAGGTCTTGGGGACCTCGTAGGAGGGGTGGGTGAGGCGGTTGGTGAGTTCGCCGTCGTTGGTCAGCAGCAGCAGACCTTCGGTCTCGATGTCCAGGCGCCCCACGTGGAAGATGCGGTGCTGGTGACGGTGTGGCACCAGGAAGTCGGAGATGCATTGGCGGCCCTCCTGGTCTTCCATGGTGGAGACCACGCCTTCGGGCTTGTTGAACGCGTAGTAGACCAGCTTGTCGTCGAGCTGGATGGGCAGCCCGTCCACGGTGATCTCCGCGGTCTTGGGGTCCACGCGGACGCCGAGCTCCGTGACCACGTCGCCGTCAACGGTCACGCGGCCCTCGGAGATCATCTCCTCGCACACGCGGCGCGACGCAACGCCGGCGTTGGCCAGCAGCTTCTGCAGGCGCACGCCCTCGGCGTCGTGGACCTCCAGGCGGTCCACCGGCGGGTTCTTGGGACGACGACGACGGTGCGGCCCGTAAATGGCGACCTTGTCCGGCATCTTGCGGCCGTAGCGGTCCGTGTTGGCGTAGGGGCGGTCGCCACCCTGCTGCGGGGCGCCGCGCTGCGGGCCCTTGCCCGCGGGGGCCTTGGAGTTGCGGGCGGGTCCGGACTTGGCCGAACCGGGTTTGCCTGCACCCGGCTTGCCCGGGCCTGACTTGCCGGCCGGGCCGCGGGAGCCGGGCTTTCCACCCGGGCGACCTGTACCTGCTTTGCCGCCGGGACGGTTGCCCGGGCCACCCGATCCGGGTTTTCCGCCGGGGCGCCCCTGGCCGCGGCCGGATCCGCCCTGACCGGGGCGTCCCCCGCGGTTGTTGTTCTGTCTGTTCTCAGCCATGTCTCACTGTCCTGTTTAGGTCTGTGGTGGAGTTCGCGCGGAGGATGGCTCATCCGGTCCGCGTGGGGCGCCGTCGTCGTGAATGACGGACCGCAGGATCCCGCCCCGTGAATCGCGTCAAAGGGTGGGGATTGCGAGGCGCCGCAAAGCCCCAAGTCTACCGCCAAGCCCCCACCAAGTCCCGACCACACCGGTAGCTGTCGATCACACCGCGGACACCCGGTGTGGTCGCAATCAGCGGTGTGGTCGCGGCAAAGAGGCGGTTACGCCTGGAACTCGTCGAGTTGGTCCACGCCCGGCAGGTGCGGGGAGATCTGGGGCAGCTCCTCCAGGGAGTCCAGCCCCAGCTTCTCCAGGAAGTACGGGGTGGTCGCGTAGAGCAGAGCCCCGCTGATCGGGTCCCGGTCCACCTCCGCCAGGAGCCCACGGGCCACAAGGGTCCGGACCACGCCGTCCACGTTGACCCCGCGAATGGCGGAGACCCGGGCCCGGCTCACGGGCTGGCGGTACGCGACGACGGCCAGCGTCTCCATCGCGGCCTGACTCAACCGGGAGGTCTGCCCCTCGAGTACGAAGGCCTGGACCAACGGGGCGAATTCGGCGCGGGAGTAGAACCGCCAGCCCCCGCCCACCTTTCGCAGCTCGAATCCACGCGGCACACCGCCTGCCGGGCCGACGCCGTCGTACTCGGCTCGGAGGGAATCCAACGTGGCACGGACCTCGGCCACGGGAATGGACAGTGCCTCGGACAGGTCGAACTCGCTCACCGGGCGGTCAGCCACCATGAGCACGGCCTCCAACGCGGCGGCCAGTCCGCCGGGCACGGTGTCCGGATCGAGCGTGACGGGCTGTGACGGTTCGGCGCTCAAGACGCCACCTCCTCGGCCGTGACCGGACCGGCCGCGGCGTCGTCCTCAGGGAGCGCAGGGCGGTCGTGTTCGTCGGAGAGCCGCGCGGCGGTCCAGTCCTCGTCGGCGGTCCAGGTGACCCAGAGTTCGTCCAGGGGCGCGTCCTGCCGCAGGTCCACGGCGCGGTCGCGGAACAGTTCCAGGATCGCCAGGAATCGCACGACGACGACCAGCACCGACTCCGCCTGCGCGATCAACGCGCTGAACCCGTGCTCCGCCCCGTCCTCAAGGAGCAGACGCAGTTCCTCCGCCTCCTGCCGGACGGTCACCGCGAATCCGTGGAGGTGGTCCGTGCCGACCTCCGTGGGGACCTCCGCGCGCGGCTCAAAAGCCTTGCGGGCGATCTCGGCGAACTGTTCCGGCGTGGTGCGCCAGACGAGTTCGGGCAGCAACGACGCGAACTCCGGATCCAGGGGCACGGACCGGGCCTGACGCGCCGATTCGGTGCGCATGGAGTCCGCCATGAGGTGGGAGACGTCCTTGAACGCCTTGTACTGCAGCAGCCGGGCGAACAGGAGGTCGCGGGCTTCGAGCAGTGCCAGGTCTTCGTCGTCGTCGACCTCCCCGCGGGGCAGCAGACGGGCGGCTTTGAGGTCCAGCAGCGTTGCGGCCACCACCAGGAACTCGGATGCCGCATCCAACGCCGCGGGCGAATTCTCCAGGCGCAGCGCACGGACGTACTCGATGAACTCGTCCGTGACCACGGACAACGCCACGGTGGTGATGTCCAGCTCGTGCTTGCCGATCAGCCCCAGGAGGACCTCGAACGGCCCGGCGAAGTTCTCCAGCTCCACCGCGAACCCGGAGGACAGACCCGGTGAGAGCTCACCGGAGTCCACCTCGGGCACCAGCGTGCTCATCAGGGAGCGCCGCCGCGGGAGATCAGCTCGCGGGCCAACTGCCGGTAGGCCTCCGCACCCGGGTGGTTGGTGGCGAAGGACAGGATCGGCTCGGCCGCGACCGTTGCGTCCGGGAACTTCACGGTGCGCTTGATGACGGTGTCGAAGACCTTGTCCCCGAAGGCCTCCACGATCCGATCCAGCACCTCCCGCGAATGCAGGGTGCGGGAATCGAACATGGTGGCCAGGACGCCGTCGATCACCAGCTTGGGGTTGAGGCGGTCCTGGACCTTCTCGATCGAGTCCACCAGCAGCGCGACGGCGCGCAGGGCGAAGAACTCACAGATCAGCGGGATGATCACGCCGTGGGAGGCGGTCAGCGCGTTGACGGTCAGCAGACCCAGGGAGGGCTGGCAGTCAATCAGGATCACGTCGTAGTGGTCCTCGACCTTGCGCAGCGCGGAGGCCAGCACCTGCTCTCGGGCCACCTCGGAGACCAGCTGCACCTCGGCCGCGGAGAGGTCGATGTTGGCGGGCATGAGGTCGATGTTCTCGACCTCCGTCTCCAGGATCACGTCCCAGGGGTCCACGCCGCGTTCCATCATCACGTTGTAGATGGTTTGGTCCAGCTCGTGCGGGTTCACGCCGAAGCCCGCGGACAATGCGCCCTGCGGATCGAAGTCCACCATGAGCACCTTGCGCCCGCATTCGGCCAGCGCGGCCCCCAGGTTGATGGTCGACGTCGTCTTCCCCACGCCACCCTTCTGGTTGACCATGGCGATGATTCGTGCCGGGCCGTGCGAGTCCAGGGGCGCAGGATCCGGGAAGGTCCGTAGCGGTCGACCCGTGGGGCCCACCTTGCCCGAGCTGGCGTCGTCCAGTTCCGGGAACCGGTCCTCGCTCTTGCTGCTCACTCGCGTACTCTCCTCGGAATCTCGGAAGTCTCTTTGTCTGTGCACGGCACTGCACCCGCGCAATCACGGGTTCACCGGGGGAAGGCGGCGGCGGCCAGCGCACACGCTCCGGGCCAGACTACCGCCGAGGGCAGTTTTGCGCAGAACCGGTGAGGAGGCCCAGAACGAGCACTGACCGGTGAGTCGTCCCGCCCATCAGGGGTGATGGGCGGGACGACTCACCGGTCAGCAGGGACGGGCTCTACGTCAGTAGACCTTGGAGGCCGGGTAACCCTCGGTGGCCTGCTCCGCGGAGTTCGGCGAGGCGTGCGGATCCACGGCCATGCTGGCCTCGTCGAAGGGCAGCTCGCCCTTGAGGACGTCGCGGACGCGCTGCTTGTCGATCTGCTTGACCCACGTGCCCAGAACCAGGGTGGCGACGGCGTTGCCGGAGAAGTTGGTCAGCGCACGGGCTTCGGACATGAAGCGGTCGATACCGACGACCAGGCCGACGCCGTCGACCAGGTCCGCACGGTGGGCCTGCAGGCCGGCGGCCAGGGTGGCCAGACCCGCACCGGAGACACCGGCCGCGCCCTTGGAGGCGATGATCATGAACACCAACAGGGTGATCTGCTCACCGAGGGCCATCGGGGTCCCCATGGCATCGGCCACGAACAGCGAGCCCATGGTCAGGTAGATCGCGGTTCCGTCCAGGTTGAACGAGTATCCGGTGGGGACCACGATGCCCACGACCGGCTTGGACACACCCAGGTGTTCCATCTTGGCGATCAGGCGCGGCAGGGCGGCCTCAGAGGAGGAGGTCGAGAAGATCAGCAGGTACTCGCGTGCCAGGTACTTCATGAGCGAGAAGATGTTCACGCCGGAGACGACCTTCAGCATGATGCCCAGGATGACCACGATGAACAGCACACAGGTGATGTAGAACGCCACCATCAGGACGATCATCGAGGTGATGGCCTGCACGCCGGTGGCACCGACGACGGCGGCGATGGCGCCGAACGCGCCGATCGGGGCCAGCCACATCACCATCATGAGCAGTCGGAACACGATGGCCTGGATGTAGGTCATCGCCTTGAGCACGGGCTTGCCGGACTCCCCCATGGCCTGCAGCGCGAATCCGATCAGCAGTGCCACGAACAGGGTCTGGAGAATGTTGCCCTCGGTCAGGGCGGACAGCAGCGTGGTGGGGATGATGCCCAGGAGGAAGCCGATCATGCCGCCTTCCTCGCTACCGCTACCGCCACCGCCGTGTCCGGCGTCGGCCGGGACCTCATAGGTCGCCTGGCTCATGTCCAGGTTGCTGCCCGGGTGGATGATGTTGCCCACCAGCAGGCCGATGGCCAGCGCGAACGTGGACATGGTCAGGAAGTAGGCCAGGGCCATACCGCCGACCTTGCCGACCGTGGCGGCCTGGGCGATGGATCCGACGCCCAGGACGATGGTGCAGAAGATCACGGGGGCGATCATCATCTTGATGAGCGCGATGAACGCCGTGCCCAGCGGCTTGAGGGCCACCGCGGTGTCAGGGGCGATGAGGCCCAGTGCGGCACCCGCGATGACCGCCACGATCACGGAAATGTAGAGGAAGTGGGTGCGGTCCTTCTTCTTGACGGGTGCGCCCTGCGACGACGATGTCGCGTTGGCGGGCTCAGAGGCTGCGTTGGCCACGAGGTTCTCCTCAGCAGGTCGGCGCCGGTGCATTCACGGCGGATACTGGACGGGCCTGGACCCGGGCACTCGTGGCCCAGGTTCACGTCATAGAGTTCCCCGGGAACGTGACCGCCGTCGCATTGCGGTCATAGTGGTCGCGATCACAACTCTGGGGACACCGTCCGCGCTCCGCGCAGTGCGGACGCACAACGACGACGAACGACAGAGACCGACGACAACGCCGAGGACCGAGAAGAGGAGGCCGCCATGTCCCTTGCACGCCGCTTCCTGCTGATGCAGCTGCTGCTGGTACTGGGCATCACCGTGATCGTTGCCGTGGTGCTGGTGGACCGGACCTCTTCGGACGTCGAGGACAAAGCGCGCAGCGTCACCCGGGCCACGACCCTGACTCTCTCCGAGGACCAGTGGATCGCCGAACAGGCCAAGACCGAGGACCCGCACTCAACTCTGCAGCCGTTGGCCGATGAACTCGTGGCCGATTCGGACATCGACTGGGTCACGATCATGGACACCGACGGCACCCGGTGGACCCACCCGTGGCCGGAGTACATCGGCAAGCCGTACAGCGGCTCGATCGACGCCGCCCTGGACGGGGAATTGAGCACCACCACGGAGATGGGGCAGATGGGCATGTCCGCCCGCACCATCGCACCGGTGAGGGACCAGGACGGGGAGATCGTCGCACTGGTGGCCACGGGGGTGTTGCTGGACAACATCGCGGCCGATTCCTGGGCGCAGGTTCCGCTGCTGATCGCGATCGCGCTGGTCCTGTTCCTGGCCGCCAGTGCCGTGACCGCCGGACTCTCCCGCTACCTCTCCCGGGTCACGGGTGGGAGGCAGCCCGAGGAACTGGCGGAAGCCGTGGCCGTCCAGGACGCCGTCCTGGAACGCGCCGCTCAGGGCCTGCTGCTGGTCGACGACGGCCGCCTGGTCCTGGCCAACCCCAGAGCCCGGGAACTGCTGGACATCGACGACAACGTCCTGTCCGAACCCCGGGCTCACACCTCCGCCCTGTGGCGCATGCTCGAACGACGGCGAGCGCGCGGGGTCAAGCTCACGGACCTGGACCTGCCGGAGGAACTCGTGGCGTTGCTGCTGGCCGAGGAGAACGTGCTGGAACGTTGGGTCGTCGTCGGGGAACACACGTTGATCGTGAGCACCACGCCGGCATCCAAGCCCTCCAACGGCACCGTTGCCGTGGTCCGGGACCACACGGAGCTGAGCCGGCTGTCCGGGCAGCTGCAGTCCACGACCCTCATGGCCGATGCCCTGCGCTCGCAGACCCACGAGCACGCCAACCGGATGCACACCGTGGTCTCGCTCCTGGAGCTGAACCGGCCGGAGGAGGCGCTGCACTTCGCTTCCGAGGACCTGCGCCGTTCGCGGGGACTTGCCGGGGACGTGGAATCGGCCGTGACCGATCCCGTGCTGGCAGCGCTCCTGCTGGGCAAGACCTCGGCCGCCCATGAACGCGGCGTGCGCCTGGACGTCAGCGTCCACGGGGATCCTCCACCCCTGCCGTTCACCCCGGGAGAGACGGTGACCGTCGTCGGGAACCTGATCGACAACGCCGTGGACGCCCTGGTCGAATACAGGGACGGTTCGGGGCCGCAGACGGGCACCACCGACCCCGCTGCGCACACGGAAGCACCCACCGTGGAGGTCGAGCTCACGGAGATCGACGACGGCGGCCACCCCGCAGCACTCCTCACGGTCGCGGACAACGGCCCCGGGATCTCCCCCGACCTTCAGGAATCTGTCTTCCAGCGGGGTTTCAGCACCAAACCGGTCGACAACGGTGACCCGAACCGCGGCGTGGGGCTTGCGCTGGTGCGCACGGTCGTGGAGCGGCACGGTGGCAGCATTGAGTTCCATGACGACGGCGGCGCCGTGTTCGTGGTGACGGTCCCGCTGGCTGCGACCGAGACGCCCGGGCACGGTGAGGCCGTCCCCGCGGCTTCACCCCGTGTCCCCGAACCGAACCCGACCCACGTGATGGAGGCCGACGCATGAACCCCGAGGTGACGCGGAACCGGGGCGCGAACGGCCCCGTCCTGCGCGTGCTGATCGTGGAGGACGAGCCGCTGACGGCGGAGTCGCACTTCGAATACGTGCGCCACACCCCGGGCTTCGAACCCGTGGGCACGGCGGGCACGGCAGCCGAGGCGTTACGCGCAGTGGCCGGGCTGCGCAAGACCGGGCGCCCGGTGGATCTCATCCTGCTGGACGTGAATCTCCCGGATGCCACGGGCCTTGACGTGGCCCGGAGGTTGCGTGGCGCCGGGGAGAACGTGGACCTGCTCGCGGTCACCGCGCACCGGGACGTCGACACCGTCCGGGCGGCCAGCGCCCTGGGCGTGGTGGGGTACGTCATCAAGCCCTTCCTCCGCGAGGACCTGGTCCGTCGCCTCGAGGCCTACCGGGACTACCGACAGGCCCTGGACGCCACGGGCACCATCGACCAGGCCGACCTAGACCGGGCCATGACCGCGCTGCGCTCCCCCGGCCAACCCGCCTCCACCCCCAAGGGACTCGCGCCGGAAACCCTGCAACGGGTCCAGGAGATCCTGGCCGGGGGTGAATGGCTCTCGGCCACCGAATTGGCCGCACGCGCCGGCATGTCCCGTGTGACGGCCCGGCGCTACCTGGAGTACCTGGCCGAACGCCACCTTGCCCAGCGGCGCCCACGGCACGGGACCGTGGGCCGCCCGGAGATGGAATACGGCCGCTGAGCGCTCAGGCGCCGGTACGCAGGACTTCCGAAATCGCTTCCAGCACGGCCGGGTCCTCGATGGTCGAGGGCACCGGCGCCTCCACGCCGTCGGCGATCTGACGCATGGTTTTGCGCAGGATCTTGCCGGAGCGGGTCTTGGGCAGCGCGTCCACAACCGCGATGTGCTTGAGGTCGGCCACCGCACCGATCTGGTTGCGCACCATGGCCACGAGCTCTTGGATCAGGCGGTCCTCGTCGATCTCCGCGCCCGCCTTGAGCACCACGTACCCGGAGGGACGCTGACCCTTGAGATCGTCGGCCACACCGATGACCGCGCACTCGGCCACCTTGGGGTGGGACGCGAGCACCTGCTCCATGTGCCCCGTGGAGAGGCGGTGGCCGGAGACGTTGATGACGTCGTCGGTGCGGCCCATGACGTAGACGTAACCGTCCTGGTCCATGAGCCCCGAGTCACCGGTCGCGTAGTAGCCGTCGAAGGCCGTGAGGTAGGAGTCGATGAAACGCTGGTCGTTGCCCCACAGCGTGGCCAACGTCCCGGGAGGCAGCGGGAGCTTGACCGCGATGTTGCCCTCCTCGCCACGGCCCACGGGGTCGCCCAGCGGGTCCAGGATCTCCACCTGGTAACCGGGGATCGGCACGGTCGGGGAACCCGACTTGAGTTCCAGTGCTTCCAGGCCCATGGGGTTGCCCGCGATCGCCCAGCCCGTTTCGGTCTGCCACCAGTGGTCCACCACGGGGACCCCCAGGACGCGGGAAGCCCAGCTCCAGGTCTCCGGGTCCAGGCGCTCGCCGGCCACGTAGAGGGTCCGGAGGCTGGAGATGTCGTAGTCCTTGACCAGCTCACCCTCCGGGTCCTGGCGCCGGATGGCGCGCAGGGCCGTGGGTGCGGTGAAGAAGGACCTGACCTGGTGGTCCTGGATCAACCGCCAGAACGCACCGGCATCAGGGGTGCCCACCGGCTTGCCTTCGTAGATCACGGTGGTCGCGCCGGCGATCAGCGGCCCGTAGACGATGTAGGAGTGGCCCACCACCCAGCCGACGTCGGAGGCGGTGGCCATGACCTCGCCCGGGGCCACGTTGTAGATGTTCTCCATGGTCCAGGCCAGAGCGGTCGCGTGACCGCCGTTGTCCCGCACCACACCCTTGGGAGTGCCCGTGGTACCGGAGGTGTAGAGCACGTAGAGGGGGTCCGTGGCGGCCACGGGCACGCAGTCGGCCGGTTCGGCCTCCGCGACCGCGCCGGCCCACGACTTCCAGGCCACGCCGGTCGATCCGGCGTCGGCTTCCGTCTGCATTTCCTGGACGGAGTGCTCGAACCCGTCACGCTCGTGCACGAACACGGTTCCCGGGGTGTGCCCGGCCATGCCGATCGCCTCGGCCACAGCGGGCAGGTACTCGATACGACGCTTGGGCTCGACACCACCGGATGCCGTCACGACGGCGGTCGGCCGGCAGTCGTCGATACGCACCGCGAGTTCCTTGGGCGCGAACCCGCCGAACACCACCGAGTGGACGGCACCCAGACGCGCAGTGGCCAGCATGGCGATCGCGGCCTGGGGAATCATCGGCAGGTAGATCAGGACGCGGTCACCCTTGCTCACGCCGGCCGCTGCGAGCGCCCCTGCGAACGCGGCGACCTTTTCCTGCAACTGGGCGTATGTGATCTTCTCCTGGAGGCCGAGCACGGCGGAGTCGTAGATGATCGCCGTGCGGTCCCCGTGTCCGGCCTGGACGTGGCGGTCCACGGCGTTGTGGCAGGTGTTGAGCACACCGTCGGGGAACCACCGGTAGATGGGGGCGTTGGAATCGTCGAGGGCCTTGGTCGGCGCGGTCTCCCAGTCGATGCGTCGGGCGGCATCGAGCCAGAACCCTTCGGGGTCTTGGACGCTGCGGGTGAATTCGGCCGCATAGGTGCCGTCACCGGGCAGCGAACCGAGGCCCCCGGCCGCAGGCAGATCCGTGGCGTCCTGTGTGGGTTCTTCCTGATGCTGGCTCATGGCCGCTTCCTTTCGCTGCGATCTCGGTCTCGGTGGTCCCGGACTCGGCAGGCCTGGGATTCAAGAGGCCTGGACCGGTCTTCGTCACTCGTCCGTCACTGATGGCCACACTAGTGACCCCGATCACGCACCACCACCCCTATGTATACATTTTTCCAAGTTTCTTGAGCACTTCCGTGGTGGATGGTGCGAATCCTGCGATCTGTGTATACATTAGGGCGCAACGGCCATGAGAGGAGGATCACCGTGCGAGCCAGCCAACGCGTGTACGAACAACTGCGCAGCGAGATTCTCGACGGCGTCCTCCCGCCCGGTCAGGTACTCGGCGAGGTCGAGCAGTCCCAACGGTTCGGCATGTCCCGCACCCCGGTGCGCGAGGCCATCGGCCGGTTGGCCGCGGAGGGCCTGGCAGAGCAGCAAGGTGGTCGCGGCGTCGTCGTCTCTGAAGTCACGGTGGACGACATCGCCCCTCTGTTCGAGGTGCGGGAAGCCCTGGACATCCAGGCTGCGCGGTTGGCCGCATTGCGTTGCGATCCTGCCGAGTTCGCGGCCCTGGCCGACCGGCTCCAGGAGGTCGCCGGCCTCTTCGACTCCTCGCAGCACTGCACGGACCAGGATCCACCAGCCACGTACTACGAGCTCGTCGAGCAGATGGATCGCGCCATCGACGCCGCGGCCGCCAACCCGTGGCTGGATGCGGCGTCGTCCACCGTGCGCATGCAGCTGGCCCGCGTCCGGCGCCTGGCCGCTCACGACCCCTCCCGTCTGGCAGCCGCCGCACGCGAGCACGAACAGATCGCCCGCGCCATTTCGACCGGATCGACCCAGCTGGCCGAAGCAGCGGTCCGGCTGCACCTGAACAACGCCCTGAACTCCGCGCTCACCCGAGCGCCGCACAGCAATCCGCACAGCAACTCCGACAGCAGTCTCAGCGAAGCTCCCGCCCAGGCGTGACACCGGGCAACCGCCCGAATCCCAGCAAGTGGCCCGGCGCCGTCGGGCAGAACCACGAGAGGACATTCCATGACCGTCAACCACTCCGTCCGAGTCCACCCGTCGTCGGACAACCTGGCCAAGGAAGACCAGTTGGCATGGAAGGTCGCCGAGGTCGCGGCCGACTCCGTGGAGGTCACGCCCGAGGTCACCGAAATGGTCATCAACCGCGTCCTGGACAACGCCTCCGTGGCGATCGCGTCTCTGAACCGCGGGCCGATCGTGTCCGCCCGTGACCAGGCACTGGCGCACAAGCCCGGCCCCGGTGGAACCGGCGCGGGGGTGTTCGGTGTGGACGCCGCCCAGACCAAGGTCTCCCCCGAATGGGCTGCCTGGGCCAACGGTGTGGCCGTCCGTGAGCTCGACTACCACGACACCTTCCTGGCCGCCGAGTACTCCCACCCCGGTGACAACATCCCGCCGATCCTTGCCGTGGCCCAGCACGCGGGTTCCAACGGCCGGGACCTGGTCCGAGGCCTGGCCACCGGGTACGAGATCCAGGTGGACCTGGTCAAGGCGATCTGCCTGCACAAGCACAAGATCGACCACGTGGCGCATCTGGGCCCGTCGGCCGCCGCCGGCATCGGCACCCTGCTGGGTCTGGACACCACCACGATCTTCCACGCGATCGGGCAGGCGCTGCACACCACCACCGCCACCCGCCAGTCCCGCAAGGGCGAGATCTCCACCTGGAAGGCCCACGCCCCGGCCTTCGCCGGCAAGATGGCCGTCGAGGCCGTGGACCGTGCGATGCGCGGGCAGACCTCCCCCACCCCGATTTGGGAGGGCGAGGACGGCGTGATCGCCTGGATGCTGGACGGCAAGGACGCCGCCTACGAGGTCCCGCTGCCCGCCCCGGGTGAGGCCAAGCGCGCCATCCTGGACTCCTACACCAAGGAGCACTCGGCCGAATACCAGGCCCAGGCCTGGATCGACCTGGCCCGCAAGCTGCACTCCCAGCACCCCGAGATCGCGGATCCGGCCAACGTGGAGCGCATCGTCCTGCACACCTCCCACCACACGCACTACGTGATCGGTTCGGGCGCGAACGACCCGCAGAAGTACGACCCCAAGGCCACTCGCGAAACTCTGGACCACTCGATCCCCTACATCTTCACCGTGGCCCTGCAGGACGGGTCCTGGCACCACGTGGACTCCTACGCCCCCGAGCGTGCGGGCCGCCCGGACACGGTCGAGCTGTGGCACAAGATCACCACGGAGGAGGACGCCGAGTGGACCCGCCGGTACCACTCCCTGGACATCTCCGAGAAGGCCTTCGGTGGCCGCGCGGAGATCGTGCTCAAGGACGGCTCCACGATCGTCGACGAGATCGCCGTGGCCGACGCCCACCCGCTGGGTGCCCGCCCGTTCGCCCGCGAGCAGTACCTCAACAAGCTACGCACCCTGGCCGACGGCCTGGTGGCAGACACCGAACTGGAGCGGTTCATCCAGGCCGCCGAGAGCCTGCCCGAGCTGGGCGCCGGGGACCTGGACGCGCTCAACGTGACCGCCGCCGTCGAACTCAAGACCGGCACGAAGGGGATCTTCTGATGTTGTACTCACACGTCACAGCAGAGGCCAAGCGCCTCAAGTTCAGGCAGCTGCTGGCCGAGGACCGTTGCGTCCAGTTCCCGGGGACCTTCACGCCGTTGGCCACCAAGGTCATCCAGGACAAGGGTTTCGACGGCGTCTACATCTCCGGCGGTGTGCTGGCCAACGAACTCGGGCTTCCCGACGTCGGCCTGACCACCCTCACGGAAGTGGCCCAGCGCGGCGCCCAGATCGCCCGGTCCACGGACCTGCCCACCCTGATCGACGCCGACACAGGTTTCGGTGAGCCCATGAACGTGGCCCGCACGATTCAGGAACTCGAGAACGCCGGGGTCTCCGGGTGCCACATCGAGGACCAGTTCAACCCCAAGCGCTGCGGCCACCTGGACGGGAAGTCCGTGGTGGACCTGGAAACCGCCGTCAAGCGGATCCAGGCGGGGGTCCAGGCACGCCGTGACCCGAACTTCGTGATCATGGCCCGCACGGACATCCGCGCGATCGAACCACTCGAGGTCGCGATCGAAAGGGCCCAGGCCCTCGTGGAGGCCGGCGCGGACGTGATCTTCCCGGAGGCGCTGCGGGACATCCACGAGTTCGAGGCCGTCGCCTCCGCCGTGTCCGTGCCGGTGCTGGCCAACATGACCGAGTTCGGCAAGTCCGAACTGTTCACGGTCCAGCAGTTGCAGGACGCCGGGGTGTCCATGGTGATCTACCCCGTTTCCGCCCAGCGGGCGGCCATGGGCGCGGTCGAACGACTGCTGGACACCATCAAGGCCGACGGCACCCAGCAGGCGGCCGTGGCCGACATGCAGACACGTGCCCGTTTGTACGAGACAGTTGACTACGACGGCTACGGCGCATTCGACAGCAATGTCTTCAACTTCGAGGTTCCCGGAGGACGATCATGAGCGAGAACACTGAGATCAAGAAGGGTCTGGCCGGTGTGGTGGCCGATGTCACCGCGGTGTCCAAGGTCAACCCTGATTCCAACTCCCTGCTCTACCGGGGGTATCCGGTGCAGGAACTGGCCGCCAGCTGTTCCTTCGAGCAGGTTGCACTGCTCATGTGGAACGGTGAGCTTCCCACGGACGAGGAACTTGCCACGTTCACGTCGTTCGAGCGGGCCAACCGCGCCCTGACGCCGGAGCTCAAGGCAGTGATCGACGCTCTGCCCACCGACTGCCATCCGATGGACGTGTGCCGTACCGCGGCCTCCGTCCTGGGCGCGCAGCACCCCAAGGCTGAGGACGAGTCCCCTGAGGCGGAGCTCGAAAAGGCCCAGGCGCTCTTCGCGCAGATGCCGGCCGTGGTCTGTTATGACCAGCGGCGCCGCCACGGCCAGGAGCCGATCGAACCGCGTGAGGACCTGAACTATTCGCAGAACTTCCTGTGGATGGCCTTCGGCGAGGAGGCGGCGCCCGAGGTGGTCGAGGCCTTCAACGTGTCGATGATCCTGTACGCGGAGCACTCCTTCAACGCGTCGACGTTCACGGCACGCGTGGTGACCTCCACCCTGTCCGATCTGCACTCGGCCGTGACCGCTGCAATCGGCGCGCTCAAGGGCCCGCTGCACGGTGGCGCCAACGAGGCCGTCATGCACACCTTCGAGGAACTCGGCATCCGCAAGGACGAATCCGCCGAGGAGGCCGAGGCGCGTGCCAAGGCCTGGATGGACGACGCCCTGGCGCAGAAGAAGAAGGTCATGGGATTCGGCCACCGCGTCTACAAGAACGGTGACTCCCGCGTGCCGACCATGCAGGACGCCCTGTTCCGCATGCTGGACCACTACGAGCGCCCCGAGCTGTTGGGCCTCTACAACGGTCTGGCCAAGTCCATGGACGAGGCCAAGGGCATCAAGCCCAACCTGGACTACCCCGCGGGGCCGACCTACTGGCTCATGGGTTTCGACATCCCCACGTTCACCCCGATCTTCGTGTGCGCCCGCATCACCGGCTGGACCGCGCACATCATCGAGCAGCGTGCGGCGAACTCCCTGATCCGCCCGCTGTCGGCCTACAACGGCTCTGAGGAGCGCCACGTGAGCTGACCTTCAGCTCTGTTGGACCGACGACGACGGTGCCGCCCTTCTGGAACTGCATTGCTTGACGTTCCACGGAGGGCGGTGCCGTCGTCGTGCGCGCTGTTGGTGAGGGTTTGACAGGGAAAAGGCCCTGGCGAGGGGCTGAAGATGGCCGTTTCCCTGTCAAGGCTCCCGTCTGCTACGTAAGTGGTCTGTGGACAACGCCCATCCACACTCCTGCGACCCTATGGTCACCGTGTGAAGTCACCGCCACGCACAGGACAGCGCTTCCCCAAACCGGAGGTCCGGAGCACCTGGGACTGGGGACGGCGCTCCCGTGCCTTGTCGAACGATCCCCGGATGACCCGGGTGTCTCACGGGTACTGGGCGCGCTGGCCAGCGGGGATCCCACCGGTGGACCTGCATCATTGGGAGAGGGCCGCCCTGTTGCAGCCACTATTGGGCCCTGACCTACGGGTCTCGCATCTGAGCGCGGGCCGTCTGTGGGGCTTTCCCCTGTCCCCACACCTGGCCTGGATCCACGACCTCCTCGGAGAGGCCCCACAGACACCACGACACGACGAACGCCCGCACCTGTCGAAAGCTCACGGCCGTCCGAGCCAGTCGGCACAAGGCCACGTACTTCACCGAGGCCTGGGGTTGCCTCCGGCCAACGGCTTGTGGGGAGCGAACGTCACCAGCGCCCTGGAGACTCTCCTGGCGTTGCAGCCCCTCCTGCCGGGTTGGAGGGGGGTTGCTGCCGTGGACTTCCTGTTGGCGCACGGGACATCCATGACTGACCGTCGTCCGATGAGCATCGCCGAGCTCGAAAGTGAACTGGATGCACTTCCCATCCATACCCACGGGGCCAGGTCCTTGCGGGTTGGTGTGTCCAGGGCCGTCGAGCGGACGTGGTCCCCCATGGAGACTGTTCTCCGGCTCCTGGTTGAGCACTGGGGGTTCCCACGGCCCGTGCCGAACGTCTGCGTGATGCTTCCGGACCACTCCACGGCCTACGTGGATCTTGCCTGGCCGGACAAGAAGGTCGGGCTGGAATACAACGGTCGCGGCCACTACCTGGACCCCGGCTACGTGGAAGAGATGCACCGTTTGAATCAACTTCAGGACGCGGGGTGGCAGATCCGCAATGTCTTGTTGAACGACTTGAAGCTCCCGGATCGCCTGTACGGCCTCCATCTCTGGCTCACACGGGCCCTCAGTGGAGATTGACAGGGAAAAGGCCCTGCCGAGGGGCTGAAGATGGCCGTTTCCCTGTCAAGGCTCCCGTCCGGTCCAGGTCAGTAAGTCGGCGCCTTCGGCTGGCCCAGGTAGCCCTCGTAGGTCACGTACCCGCTGTACCGGAGCGACTTGGAGGTCTTGGTGCCCACGTAGCGCAGGTGCCACGGCTCGTAGGAGTATCCCGTGGTTGCGGTGTGGCCCTTGGGGTAGCGGATGATGAATCCGTACTTCCACCCGTTGTTGGCGACCCAGCGGCCTGCCGGTGTGGTCTCGAAGCAGGCTTGGAGGCCGCAGGCTCCGTTCGGGTTGCCGACGTCCACGGTGAGCCCGGTCTGGTGTTCGCTGTAACCGGGGCGGGCCGAAATCAGATCAGCCTGGGCCTGCCCGTACTTGTTCACGTACCCGTTGTAGAGCGACGACTGGGTGGCGTACGACCGGTAGCCGCTGACGGCGGTCAGGCCCACGCCCTGGGCAGAGGCGTCCCGGCGCATACGGTCCCACGCGTCCGCGGCGGGGTCACGCAGGTAGATGCCGCTCGTGGCGCGCAGGTCGGTCGGTGCATAGGTCTTGGGGTTGAGCGGTCGCTTCTTGTTGACCAGCGTGAAGATGCTGTTGGCCTCGTCGATGTTGCGATAGGTCCGCGTTCCACGGCTGGGGGTCCAGCCGATGCGGCCACGTTCGAAGGACTGGGTGCACCACCCGTAGCCGCAGGTCTTGTCCGACGTGGGATAACCGAGCGGTCCGCTTGCCCGCTTCTGAGCGTTCCACGCCGTGTAGGTCGCTCCGTTCACCGGGTGCGCCCCATTGGCCGGTCTCCAGTAGATCCGCCCGTGCTGGAAGGGCTGCCAGCAGGCCCCGTCCCGCAGTCCGCAGGCTTTGTCCGCCGTCGGGTAGCCGAGGACACCGCCCTCCCTGCCGTGCTTGAGGTAGGAGCTCAACGTCGCGCCGGACACCACTTTGGCCCCGGTCTTGGGGCTCCACAGGATGATCGCCGTCCGGTAGCCGCGGACGCATCCGCCCTGCGCCAACCCGCAACGTTCAGCGGTCGTGGGTGGTCCCATCCAGCCTGTGGAGCCACCTTCAGCCGCGTGTTTGGCATCGATGGCGGTGGCTGCCGAGGCCGGGGTGCCGGAGGTCGCCGCGAGCATCGACGACGCCAGGAGGGCAACGACCAGCAGGACCAGTGCCTGCCAGAGACTTCGACGTCGTCGCTGAGGCTCCGGACCATGCGGAACGGACACGGCCGGGGTGCGGGAGTCGCAAGTGGCGACGCTGCCAGACATGCTCATGTCTTGAGATTAGATCCGCAACCGAACCTTGGCGTTGCCTGGGAGGTTGCACCTTGATCACAATCGCGTCGCACGTCGCGGGCCGGTAACGGCGGTAATCGCCCCTGGGCGTCTAACGCGCCCGCGGGTGGGCCGTGCTCCAGACCTCTCTCAGGGAATCGGCCGTCACCAGCGTGTAGACCTGGGTGGTGGTGACCGACGCGTGCCCCAGCAGCTCCTGCACCACGCGGAGGTCCGCCCCGCCCTCCAAGAGGTGCGTGGCGAACGAGTGGCGCAGAGTGTGCGGGGTGACCTCCACGCCGTCTTCGGCCAGCCCGGACCGTTCGGCGGCGGCCTTGATCGTGTTCCACGCAGTCTGTCGGCTGATCCGACCGCCGCGGGCGTTCAAGAACACCGCCGCGTTGGCCTTGCCCTTGGCCGACAGTTCGGGGCGGCCACGGACCAGCCACGCGTCCAGCGCCGCCACGGCCGGACGCCCCAACGGCACCATCCGCTGCTTCGACCCCTTGCCGAACAGACGGATGAACGGGAGCCCCTGTTCCTCGCCCCCGGTGGCACCGCGAACGGCGGCTGAAAGGTCGTCGACGTCCAGGCCGATGGCCTCCGACACCCGGGCACCCGTCGAGTACATGACCTCCAACAGGGCGCGGTCCCGCAACCCCGCGGGTGTGGACGGGTCGGGCGCCTCGAGCAGCCGCGTCACGTCCCGTACGGAGATGGCTTTGGGCAGCCGCATCCCGGGTGTCGGCGGGGAGACTTCGGCCGCCGGGTCCGTCGTCGTCAAACCTTCGAGTGCCCAGAACCGGTGTGCACCCCTGACAGCGACGACGACGCGCGCCGCGCTCCTGGCGCTCAGACCAGCCCCCGGGACCGGCCCATCCGATGGACGCTGGAGGTGGCGCACGAAAGCAGACACGTGAGCGGCCTGGACCGAGGCGGGGTCGTCGACGGGGGCGGCGGCCGGCGGGTCCGCAACGTGCTGGACGAAGTCCAGGTAGCGGGTCAGGTCTCGCCGGTAGGCACTGAGGGTGTTCGCAGCGACCCCGCGTTCCACCACCAGGTGCTGGAGATACCGTTCGACGGCGCGCTCCAACCGCGTCGGAGCGGTCACCGTGAGAGTCCTCGGACCGTCAACGCTGGTCCGGAGGGATGATCGAGCGGGTCACCACTCCCCCGGAGTTCCGCAGTTGCGGGTGGGCGGGCCAGGGCGCCGACGGATCGCGCAGGGTGGCCCACCCGGTGGCGCGGGCGGCGTGGGCGGCCAGCGCGCCGACCACCAGGTTGGGGCTGCTGACCCGGCCCGCCAGAACAGCCGCGACCACGTCGTCCAGGGGAACCCGGGCGCTGACGATCTCGGACTCCTCGTCGGATCGTTCGTGCCGCTGGTCCTCCGGCACCTCGCTCAGACCACGGGCCAGGAACACCCGGATGGCCTCGGCCGAGGAGCCGGGGCTGTTGTTGAAGTCCGCCAGAATCCGGAGGTCCTCGGGCTCGAGGTCCGCTTCCTCCGCGAGTTCCCGGCGCGCCGTGACTTCCGGGCGTTCCCCTTCCATGTCCAGGATGCCCGCCGGGATCTCCCACATGGTCATTCCCACCGGGTGCCGGTACTGGCGGATCAGGTGCATCCGGTCCTGGTCGTCCAGGGCCACCACCGTCACGGCGCCCGGGTGGGTGATGAAGTCCCGGGTCATCCGCGGACCGCCGTCCGACAGCTCGAACTGCTCTGCCTGGACGTCCCAGATCCGGCCTTCGTACACGCGCTCGGAGCTCAGGACCCGGCGCGGGTCCACGGCGTCAGCGAGCTCCTCGGGTCCCAGTTCGACGAACTCCACGGCGATCCTTCCGGGGCGGTTGGGTGCGGGTGGGATGCGACGGGCCGGTCACGGCCCGGCGCTCAGGCCTGCGCGGGTTCTTCGGCGCGAGCGGCCTGCCGGTCCAATGCCGCCTTGACCAGCCCGTCGAACAACGGGTGCGGACGGGTCGGGCGGGAGAGGTACTCGGGGTGTGCCTGCGTGGACACGTAGTAGGGGTGGACCTCCGCGGGCAGCTCGACGAACTCGACCAGGGTGCCGTTCGGGGAGGTGCCGCCGAAGACCAGTCCCGCGTCCTCGAGCTGCTGACGGTAGGCGTTGTTGACCTCGTAGCGGTGCCGGTGGCGCTCCTGCACCTCGGTCGCGCCGTAGGCCGCTGCGACTACGGGCCCTTCCTTGAGCGTGGCCGGGTACAGGCCCAGTCGCATGGTTCCGCCCAGATCCCCCGCGCCCTCCACAAAGGCCTTCTGCTCCTCCATGGTCGCGATCACGGGCGTGCTGGTGTCCGGGTCGAACTCCGTGGAGGAAGCCTCCGGCAGTCCGGCCACGTTGCGCGCGTACTCCATGACCATGCACTGCAGGCCGAGGCACAGTCCGATGGTCGGCAGGCCGGTGGTCCGTGCGAACTTCAGGGCCCCGAGCTTGCCCTCAAGACCGCGGATGCCGAAACCGCCCGGGACGCAGATGGCGTCCACGTCACCGAGTTCACGGGCAGCTCCTTCGGGAGTCGCGCACAGGTCGGAGGCGACCCACTTGAGCTTGACCCGGGTGTTGTTGGCGAACCCGCCGGCCCGCAGGGCCTCAGAGACGGACAGGTAGGCGTCCGGGAGGTCGATGTACTTGCCCACCAGGCCCACGGTCACGTGGTGCGCCGGCTCGTGCACGGCCGAGAGCAGGCGGTCCCACTGCCCGAAGTCGGCTTCCTGGGTGGGGATTCCGAACCAGTCCAGGATGTAGGAGTCCAAGTTCTGCGAGTGCAGCGTCTTGGGGATGTTGTAGATCGACGGCGCGTCCGCGCAGGAGATCACGGCGTCGACGTCGACGTCACACGCATCGCCGACCTTCTTGCGCATTCCGTCCGGGACCTCACGATCGCAGCGCAGGACCAGGGCGTCCGGCTGGATGCCGAGGTTGCGCAAGGCCGCCACCGAGTGCTGGGTCGGCTTGGTCTTGAGCTCGCCTGAGGGGCCGATGAACGGGATCAGGGAGACGTGCAGGTAGAACACGTTCTTTCGCCCGATGTCCCGGCGGATCTGGCGGGCGGCTTCGATGAACGGCTGGGACTCGATGTCACCGACCGTGCCGCCGATCTCCGTGATGATGATGTCGGGAGCCTCTTCGCCCTCCGGCACGTTGTCCGCGTGCCAGCGCATCCGGGTCTTGAGCTCATCCGTGATGTGCGGGATGACCTGCACGGTCTGTCCCAGGTACTCGCCGCGACGCTCCTTGGCGATCACCGCGGAGTACACCTGGCCGGTGGTCACGTTGGAGGATGCGTCAAGGTTCTCGTCCAGGAAGCGCTCGTAGTGCCCGATGTCCAGGTCGGTCTCGGCACCGTCGTCGGTCACGAAGACTTCACCGTGCTGGAAGGGGTTCATGGTGCCCGGATCCACGTTGAGATAGGGATCGAGCTTCTGCATGGTGACCTTGAGGCCACGGGCTTTGAGAATCATGCCCAGTGAGGATGCCGTGAGTCCCTTACCCAGGGAGGAGGCGACACCTCCCGTGACGAAAATCTGTCGGGTGACCTTCGCGGAAGCGGGGGTCTCGGACTGCGTCTGGCCTGCCGTCGAGGCGGCGTCGTATGCGTTCACCACGGGATTCGAGCCTATCACTGGAGGGAGGGGAACAGGAGAGGAATTACGTCAGGAGCTGTGTGACTCCGGTAGCACCGCGTTGTTCAGGAGTTCCTGCGCGTGTTCGCGTGCCGCCCGGGAGTCCTCGTGTCCCGCGAGCATGCGGGCCAACTCGATCACACGTTCGTCCGGGTCCAGGACTCGGACGTCGGACACGGTCGAATCCGAACTCTTGGACACCAGGATGTGTTCGTCGGCGAACGCGGCCACCTGGGGCAGGTGGGTGACCACCAGCACCTGGACGTGCTGGGCCAACATCTTGAGGCGGCGTCCGATCTCCACGGCTGCCTTACCGCCCACCCCGGAATCCACCTCGTCGAACACGAACGTGGGAACGGGATCTACGGCGGCCAGCACGACTTCCAGCGCGAGCATGAGACGGGAGAGCTCACCGCCCGATGCGCCCTTGCCCAACGGGCGCGGTGAGGCCTCCGCGTGGGGACGCAGCAGGAACTCGACGCGGTCCCGCCCGTTGCGGTCGAAGGACTCGGTCGGTTCGACCTCCACGACCAGGGCCGCGTTCGGCATGGCCAGCGCGGCCAGTTCCTCACGAACGGAGGCACACAGTTCCTCCGCCGCGGCACGACGACGATCCGTCAACCCCGCGGACTGAGCCGAGAGTTCGCGTTCCAGCTCCTCGAGCCGTTGGGCCAGTTCTTCCTCGCGGTGAGGGTCCTCGACGAGCGTGTCGAGCCGTTCGCGCGCGGTGCGGGCGAACTCCAGGACCTCGGCGATGTCAGCACCGTAGGTACGGGTCAAGGAGCGCAGGGCCGCCCGGCGCGATTCGACTTCCGCCAGCCGAGCGGGCCCGTCCTCGTCCAGACCCGCGGCGTATCCGGAGAGGTCCCCGGCGACGTCGTTGACCAGAATCGACAGTTCCCGCACCCGCTTTGCCAGGTCTTCGAGCTCCGGATCCGCGTCCGATTCCTGGTCCAGGGCGTTTTGCGCCGCTGCGATCAGCACGACGGCTGCCGGCGCGTCCGGCTCCGCGTCGTCGCCGTTGAGCGCCGCGTGCGCGGTGGTGGCGGCGGTACGCAGGGATTCCAGGTGGGTCAGTTTCTGCGACTCGGCGTCCAGCTCGACATCTTCCCCGGGGCGGGGCTCGACACCGTCGATCTCTTCGAGCGCGACCTGCAGGCTCTGGGCTTCCAGTGCGCGTTCGCGGACCTTGTCGCGGATCTCGCGCAATTCGGCGCGTGTGGCTTCGAACTGTTCGAGGGTCTGCCGGTAGGCCGCTAGCATCTGCGGGAAGTCACCCGAGGCGTGCACGGTGGCGTAGGTGTCCAGGGCGTGCCGCTGCGCCGCCGCGGAGGTCAGACGCAGTTGGTCGGACTGGCCGTGGACGGCCACCAGGGTCTCCCCGATATCACCCAACCTGGCGACCGGCGCGCTGCGCCCTCCCACGTGTGCCCGGGAACGCCCGGCAGCCGCGACGGTGCGGCTGAGCTGGAGAGTGGCCGTGCCGTTCTCACCGGGGTCGCGGTCCACGTCTCCCCCGGCATCCTCGACCAATGCCACGGCGGCGTGGTCGACAGGCACCGTGACGACGGCTTCCGCCAACGCTTTGTCAGCCCCCGTGCGCACCGCTCCGGCGTCGGCCCGGTGTCCCAGGAGCATGTCCAGCGCGGTGACCACCATGGTCTTGCCCGCGCCGGTTTCGCCCGAGAGGATGCTCAGGCCCGGGCCCAGCGGCAGGACGGCATCGGTGATGACGCCCAGGTCGCGAATGTGGATCTCCTCGATCACGAGGGTCCCCCGTCCGTTCCAGCTGACTTCTCACCGTGACGGTCGGCGTCGTCGAACGGATCGTGCGCGATCTCGCGCCCCACGGGGATGCGTTGACCCTCGACCGGTTGGGTCCCGTACGTCGGTTGGACGATGGGCAACGTGGAGGTGGGCGGCGGGGCGTCCTCGGACTGGGTGCGCGGGCCGCGCCAACCCACCGTGGGGAGCTCGAACTTGCGCACCAACCGTTCGGAGAACGGAGTCAGGTGCATGCGTGCCAGGGTCACCGGCCGCGGCGAGCGCGTGACCTCGATCCGTGATCCCGGTGGCAGGTCGACCGTACGACGGCCGTCGCACCACAGGACACCGCGGGCATCCGTCCGGGTCAGGACCTCCACCGCCATGGTCGACGACGGCGCGACGACCAGCGGCCGGGAGAACAAGGCGTGTGCGGACAAGGGCACCATCAGCAGGGCTTCGACCTCCGGCCACACGACCGGGCCGCCCGCGGAGAACGCGTAGGCCGTGGAGCCGGTGGGCGTGGCCAGGATGACGCCGTCGCAACCGAAGCTGGAGATGGGTCGCTGGTCGATCTCGGTGACGACCTCGAGCATCTTCTCGCGGTCGCCCTTTTCGATCGAGGCCTCATTCAGAGCCCAGGTGTGCAGGACCTTCTTGCCGTCCTGCCACACCACGACGTCCAGGGCCATGCGGTTCTCGACCGTGTAGCGACCGTCGACCACGGCTTCCACGGTTTCGGCCAGGCCCGAGCGTTCGGATTCCGCCAGGAACCCGACGTGCCCCAGGTTGACGCCCAGCAGCGGGACGTCGACGTCACGGATGAGTTCTGCGGCGCGGAGGATGGACCCGTCACCGCCCAGGACCATGACCAGTTCCAGCTCCCGCAGGGCACAGTCCGTGGGCAGCAGGTCAACGGGCGGCATGGCCTGCCCGTTCGTTGCATCGGCCAGGGCCCGGCGGTCGTCCTCGGTCAGGACCGGCCGCAGCCCGGCGTCGTGCAGTTGCTGCACGGTCTGTTCGGCGGCGATGCGCGCTTCGGCGCGGCCCATGTGGGCGAGCACCAAGACGCGACGGGTGCCCGCAACCTGGTCACCGGTCACGTCAGTAGTCATGGGTTCCAGCCTACGTGTTCGGGAGGACACCGTGGGTTCAGGCCCCGCTGCCCGGGCGCCGGAGCCACAGGAAGAACTCCCGGTTGCCGTCCTGGCCCGGCAGCGGTGACAGGACACGTCCGTGCTCTTCCAAGCCTGCCGCGCGCGCCGAGGCCACCACGGTTTCGACAGCTTCCAGACGCTGCTGCTCGCTGGTGACCACGCCTGTGCGGCCCAGGCGCTCGGCACCGACCTCGAACTGAGGCTTGACCATCAGGATCAGATCGCCGCCGGGTTCCGTGGCGTGCGTCAGCGGCTCGACCACGAGCGTGAGGGAGATGAAGGACAGGTCGCACACGGTCAGCTGAGCCGGTCCGCCGATCCGCTCGGGCGTCAGGTACCGGACGTTGAGGCCTTCGTGCACGTGAACTCGCCGGTCCTGCCGCAGGGATTCGACCAGTTGGCCGTGGCCGACGTCGACCGCGACCACGTGATCCGCCCCGCGGCGCAGCAGGACGTCCGTGAATCCGCCTGTTGAGGCCCCTGCGTCCAGACAGCGACGCCCCTGCACACGGACGTCAGGGAACGCATCCAGCGCACCGGCCAGTTTGTGTCCGGCGCGGCTCACGTACTCGGGCTCGGTACCGGGAGCCACGGTGACCTCAGCCTGCGGACCCACCTTGACGGAGGACTTGCGCACGACGACGCCGTCGACGCTGACTCTCCCCTCATCGAGCCACCCGGAAGCCTGAGTACGCGAACGGGCAAGGCCGCGGTCCACCAGGGCGCGGTCCAGGCGCACCGGATCCGCCGAGCTCAAGCCCGGGGCCCCGGGGTGGATGGGGCAGCTGCGCCATTGGCCGGAACGGCGTTGACGGGCGCGTCAAGAACCTCGGTCAGCCGTTCGTGGGCCTCCTGGTAGAGCCCGGCGTGCTCGTCGACGGCGCTGGCCGTGATCTGCTCCAGCTCGGTCAGTGCGCGGTCCACGGCGGTGTGCCCCGTGGGGTTGAACTCGCCCCGGACTGCCTCCGCCGTGCTCGTGGGTTCGCTCACGCGTGCTCCCAGACCACGCAGGGCGACGTCGGCTCCTCAGCTTGCGGGTTCAGTTCCCACCACGCCGCGAAGGCTGCCCGCCATGCGTCCAGGTCCGAGGACTCACCGCGCACCACCACGCTCTGCCCTTGTGCTCTGGCACTGGCCTGACCGCAGTCGGCGCGGACCCAGTGACCGGAAACCTCTCCGTCCGAGCCGTCGTCGCCCAGTTCCGTGCGCACCGAGGACACCGGTTCGAACAGCTCCGCCAGGGTGTTGATCACGTGCGTGGGACGTTGCTCCGTCACGGCACCCAGAATCGATTCGGGAGTGTCCACGCCGGTCAGCACGGCGATGGTCGCAAAACCCGCCCGGTTTCCGCCTTGGATGTCCGTGTCGAGCCTGTCGCCGATCACCACCGGGCGTGAGGAACCCACCCGTTTGGCGCCGTCGTGAAAAATCGGGGCCTCCGGCTTGCCTGCAACCAGCGGAGTGCGCTTGGTCGCCGATGCCACGGCGGCCACCAACGTCCCGTTGCCGGGGGCGATCCCCCGCGCCTGTGGAATGGAGCCGTCCGTGTTCGTGGCCACCCAGAGCACGTTCGGGTCCGCGAGCACGAACGCAGCTTCGGCCAGGTCCTTCCACGCGATCCCTGGATCGAATCCCTGCACCACGGCCTGCGGCGCGTCGTCCTCCGACCACACCGGTTCCAGACCCGCGTCCGCCACGATGTCCGCCAGAGCGCGGGAACCCGTGATCATGACCTTCGATCCCGGATCCAGCGTCTCCGCGAGCACCCCCGCCGCAGCCTGCGCGGAACTGATGACCTCCGCGCCCGTTGTCCGGACGCCCAGGTCACTGAGGTGCTGGGCCACCTGGTCCACGGACCGGGAGGCGTTGTTCGTCACGAAGATGACCGGCACCCCCTCGGCCTTGACGGCTTCCAGGGCTTCCGGCGCGCCCGGAATGGCGTCCGGGCCCGCGTAGACCACACCGTCCAGGTCGGAGAGAACCGCGTCGAAGGAGTCGATCAAGCGGTCACCGGTCAAGGTCGGATCCTTCCGTGGCCGCTGCTCCGCCAGTTGCTTCCGTGGCTTCAGCTTCTGTTGCGGTCGCATCCTCTGTGGTGGGGGCGCCGACAGCGGGAGCTTCATCGGCCCTGACTTCAGAGGCCGCCTCGGCATCGGCCGCGACGTCGTCGTCGGCGTCGGCGTCGGCGTCGGCGTCCGTCGTGTCAGTCCCGGCGTCGTCGGCGGTGTCCGGAGCGGACTCTGTCGATTCGTCAGGGTCGGCCAGGGTCACGCCCTCCTCGACCTCGGGCTCCTCCCCGACCAGGTCGAAGATCTCCGGCTCGCTGAACTGCCCCAGGCCGAGCGCTGCCTCGGCCACAACGGCCTGCCGCTCCCACCCCTGGGCCTCGCGGTCCCGGTCCACACCGCGCAGCGCCTCCCCGTAAGCCCGGAACAGTCGCGGGCTGTAGGAGAAGCCACGGTTGCGGTCCAGCTGCGGGATCTCAAGGGCCTTGAGGGAGCCTTCCAGGTCCCCCTGGTCCCGTCGGATACCGGCGACGACGATCGCCAGCTCCACCTTGGCGTTCGCGTCAAGGTTCTCCACGGCTTCGGAGGTGGCCAGTTCAAGCGCCTTGTCCGGCTTCCCCAGGGCTCGTTCGCAGTCGACCATGAGCGGGAGGTGCACGTCGTCGCCGGTCATGCGGCGGAAGGTGCGGAACTCCTTGAGAGCCTCGTGGTACTCACCGTTCTCGTAGGCCGCGACGGCGGCGGCCTCGCGGGCAGCTGCCACGCGACCGGCCCGGCTCACCGCGTAGCGCGCGTGTTCCAGTGCGAACTCGGGCACGTCGTACAGGTAACGGCCCACCATCACCAGGTGCTTGGCGACGCCCTCGGCGTTCGTGGCCTCCAACGAGCGGATCTGGTGCAAGGTCGCGCGATCCAGCTCCTCACCGGTCACGTCGTCGTCCAGTTCCGGGGCGGTCAGCCGCGGCTTACGGTCAGCATCATCCCGGAAACGGTCCTGCGTCCGGCGGTCATCGCGCTGCGGGCCCCTGTGGTCACCACGCCGGTTGTCCCGGCGGTCGCTGCCGCGGTCATCGCGCCGGCTGTCGCTCCGATGGCCCCCGCGGTCGTCCCGACGGTTGTCGCCTGCGCGGCCATCCCGACGATCTTCACGTCGACCGTCGCGGCGGTCATTTCGCTGGTCATCTCGCCGGTTGTCGCGCCAGGAACCACGGCGGTCACCGTTGCGGTCGTCCCTGCGGTCGTCACGACGCTCGTCTCGCCGGGAATCTCGCTCATCACGTCGACCGAAGCGTTCCGTGCGCTGCTCCTCCCGGCGTCCGGACTCCCACCGGTTGCGCGCATCGGGCTTGCCGCCGTCGCGGCCGCCCTGACGTGGCTGCCAACGGTCGCCACCGTCCCGACGGCCAGTTCCGGCAGGCCGTCCTGCCCGCTGATCGTCACGACGCTCCCCGCGCCAGGCTCCGGCACGGTCCTCACGCGGTCCGCCGTCGCGCGAGTCACGGCGGTCTCCGCGGCCACCCCGGTCATCACGCCAGCCCTCGCCACGGTCATTCCACCGGTCGTTCCGACGGCCATCGCTGCGCTGACCGCCACGGTGGTCGGCTCCGGCACGTCCGCCGTAGGAACGATTCTCGCGTCGGTCGCCGCCGCCGTCGCGCGATCCGTACCCACGGCCGTCGCCGCGTTCGGAACGCTGGCCCCCGGCACGGTCGTCCGAGCGCCCCCCGGACCGAGAACCGCGGTAACCGCCGCGACGATCGTCGGAGGATCGGCCGCCCTGTCCGGGTCGGCCGCCGCGACGGTCATCGCGGCCGCTCGCGCCACGGGACCGATCCCGACCTCCACCATTACGATCCTGGGATCCCTCGGAACGGGAATCGGACATGTCACTCCTCATCGCACCACGCAACCGTGCTGCTTGAACCTCTATGTGCACAACGCTTGTGAACCGCACCCACTGCTGGAGAGGTGCGGCATTCGCGCCAGTCTACTAGGCGGTGGACCGGGGCCATCGCACCGTGAGTCCGGCGCTGTTCAACCCGTCGACGAGCCCGTCCAGGCCCTGTGATCCATGCCCGGTAACGCCTGCCGTCACCGTCGACGTGGTCATGATTGCGACGGCTTTTGCATCGGATTGTGAGAGCGCGGATGATCTACGCATGCTCAAGCGCGTCTTTGCTCCCCTCCTGCCGCGGGTGATCGCGGCCATCATCCTCGGAGTCCTGTGCGGGCTCTTCTTCCCGGAAGGGCTGGCCAGGGTCTTCACCACGTTCAACGGCTTGTTCAGCAACTTCCTCGGATTCATCATCCCGGTGCTGATCCTGGCTCTCGTGGCACCCGCCATCGCGGACCTCGGTCGGGGCGCGGGACGCTGGTTGCTCATCACCGCGGGCATCGCATATCTGTCCACGATTGTGGCCGGCTTCACCGCCTTCGGCACCGCCATGGCGCTGTTCCCCAGCCTCCTCGGAGAACGCAACGTGGGCAGCTTCACCGACCCGTCCGAAAACGCACTGACGCCGTACTTCGAAGTCACCATGCCCGCACCGATGGAGATCATGACCGCGCTGCTGCTGGCCTTCTGCATCGGTGTGGGCATCACGCTCATCCAGGGTGACACGCTGCACCGTGGTCTGGAGGAACTGCGCAACATCATCATGAAGATCGTGATCTCCGTGATCATTCCCCTCCTGCCGATCTACATCTTCGGCTCGTTCCTGGGACTGACCATGAACGGTCAGATCGGCACGGTCATCAACACGTTCTTCAAGGTCGTGATCGTGGCTTTCGCGCTCACGATCCTCTACTTGCTGGTGCAGTACGCCGTGGCCGGCGCGGTCGCAGGACGGAATCCTCTCAAGCTTCTGCGGAACATGCTCCCGGCCTACTTCACCGCGCTGGGAACTTCGTCCTCGGCCGCAACCATTCCCGTGACCCTCCAGTGCACCGTCAAGAACGGGGTCCGCGAGGACGTCGCCGGGTTCGCTGTCCCGCTGTGCGCCACCATCCACCTGGCCGGCTCCACCCTCAAGATCGTGCTGTTCAGCGTGGCAGTCATGATGTTCATGGGCCGCGACATCGATACGGGAAGCTATATCGGGTTCATCTTCATGCTGGGCATCACCATGGTGGCCGCACCGGGCGTGCCCGGCGGGGCCATCATGGCCGCCGTCGGAATCCTCAGCAGCATGCTCGGCTTCGACGAAACCATGGTCTCGATCATGATTGCCACGTATGTGGCCATCGACTCCTTCGGCACCGCCTGCAACGTGACCGGCGACGGCGCCATCGCTGTAGCGGTGAACAAGTTCTACGGAAACCGCGAGAGCACGCTCGAGGCCACGCAGGAAACCGCACCGCAGGCCTCCTGAGGCCTTCCTCGCTGCCCCACATACGACGACGCCCCCGGCCACTGTGGCCGGGGGCGGTGTCGTATGTGGGGCTCACCTGGGCCCGTGGGGGCCTGCCCCTTCCTATTGCTCCAGGGACAGGCAGAAC